>JBCCJU010000051.1:0-34101 GCA_039027715.1 Cyanobacteria bacterium P01_C01_bin.120 | reverse complement strand
CGACTCTTCAATACGAGAATCTGGTGTTAGCCGTCGGTAGCGTGCCCGCATTTTTCGCTGAGGGCGCGGCTGACCATGCGTTGACGTTCCAAACCAAGGCAGATGCCGATGCCCTCAAGCAGCATCTCATGTCGCGGCTGGAAGCGGCGGTGCAGTTGCCGTCTGTGGAGGAGCGGCGATCGCTGCTCACCGTGGCGATTGTTGGGGGTGGCCCGGTGGGAGTCGAACTGGCTTTGACCCTGGGAGATTTGCTGCCCCAGTGGTACAAAGCGATGGCCGGCAACCCCGAAGAAATTCGCATCGTTTTACTTAATCGCAGCGATATTCTTAGCGGCGATGTCAATAGTCGGCTGCGCGATGTGGCCAAGCAAGCGGTAAAACATCGCCAAGTGCAACCAGAATTCATCTTGGGGGCTTCGGTGACGGCCGTACGTTCCGATGCGGTGGAATTTACCCGCGACGATGAGGCGCAACAGTTGCCAGCCGGCACCATCGTCTGGACGGCCGGCACCAAGGTCCATCCCCTAATTCAGTCCTTGCCGATTCCCGAGGAGCAGCGGACCCGGCGGGGACAGCTTTTAGTGACGCCGACTTTGCAGCTGCTGGAGCACCCCAACGTTTTTGCCGCTGGTGATTGTGCCGTCGTTGAGGCCCACGAACCGCCCCTCCCGGCAACGGCTCAGGTGGCTTATCAACAAGGCTGGGCGATCGCGAATGCGTTGATGGCCCAGGCGCAGCAGCAAGACGCGCTGTCCCCCAGCCGGGTCAGCTCTCGCGGCACCATGATGAAGCTGGGCTTGGGCACGAGTGTGGCCAATGTGTTCAACCGCTATGAGATTGTAGGGCCGGTGGGACAGACGATTCGGCAGGTGATGTACATGGGTCTGATGCCGACCCCCTCGCACAACACCCGAACGACGCTGGATTGGATTAAGGACGACGTGTTTAAGCTGCATTCCAGCGATTTTCACGATATCGACTACACCGCCGGTTATGAAGTCGAAGAGATTATTATTCTCAGCTCTGCCGTTATTTTGAGCGCCGCCGCCGTGTCCGCTGCGGAAACCGGTTCCTTATCCGACTGGATGGAAGCTGCGGCGCTGCGCCAGGAACTCGCTGGAGCCACCAGCAAATATCCGACTAATCGAACGCTGCATGCGCTGTTTGGTCATCAAGCCAAGCGCCAGCGAGCCATGGAGTACGAGCAAACGGTGCGGCAACAAAACCTGGATGATCTGGTAGCCGACGCCACCGGCAGAATCGATCAGGCGATCGCGCTGCTGAGGGAAAAAGCCACGCCGGAAGAACAGCACGAATACAAAGCATTTATTGGTGCCTGCTGCGATCGTGTTGCCCAGGCAGCCGGCAATCGCCTCTTAGACAAACAGCGGGTTTCGCCAGCCGAGGCAGCCGTTCTAGAGAAGATCAAAACCGCTCTGGAGCTGGGTGTAACGTCATGACGATAAATTCTTCCTTCCTTAAACGCCCAGCGTTGCCACCCCAATACAATCAGCTATTGATTGTGATTGTGCTGCGGTTTCTGATTATTCCTTTTGTCCATAGCGGCATCGGGAGCATCGTGGCCTCACTTTTGTTCTTCCACATCACATTTTTAATTATTCAGTCCTACCAGTTGAAGCGATCGCACTTCCTGATCTTTTTAGCGATCGCCTCAATTGGGCTCCTGGTGGACATCATGCTCACCCTCGGCTGGGTGCCCAATGCGATCGCGCCTGCCCTGGTTGTGCAAATTATCTACGGGCTATTTTTTGGCTCGGCGGCGCTGCTGATTCTGCAGCGCATTCTTCAAGCCTCCCGCGTGACCATGGACACGGTGCGGGGCGGCGTCTGTGTCTATCTGCTACTGGGCTACTTTTGGGCATTACTCTACAGCATCATCTACACCCTGGATGCCAATGCTTTTTCCCGTGATCTTCTGACCGAGACGTCTTATGTGAACGTGCTGTATTTCAGCTTTGTCACCCTCACCACGCTGGGCTTTGGCGATATTGTCCCGGTGACTGAAATTGCTTCTGTGCTCACGGTTCTGGAAGCCTTGGTCGGGCAAATTTACCCGGCTGTCTTTATCGCTTTACTCGTCAGCGGATATTTGGCCCATAAGCAGCTACCGGAAGAATAATTCCAACTGCAAAACTCGCTCTTTTCCCTTGTTAACTCTCAAACACCAAAATGACTATGCACCGCCAACTTCTACAGACCACGGCGATCACCTTATTGTCTGGATTGGCCGCCACCTTGCCAGCAAAAGCCGCTGAAAAAATTTATTTTGACTATGGCCCATTCGGGCGATCGCTGCCGGTCTCATCCCTGGAAACCTTTGCGAAGGCTGGCGTCGTTGATGATGAACTCGCGCCTTTCTTTCGCCCGATTGCGCCCGATAGACAACAGCGATTTCAGCAAATATTGAACACGCCCATCGCCGAACTTGAGCTGGATATTCCCCCGGCATTCACCGATCCCTTTGTGCTGTCGCAGTGGCTCTATTCGCCGATTGGGGAGAGCGTGTTGCTGCGAGCCGGTGAATTGATTCAAACGTCGGGGCGGCAAAATGGCCAGTATGCCCTGCGAGCGGCTTTGCTGCTGGCGGCGTCTGATCCCGATGGACTTTCGCTGATGAACATCATTCGGGCTTATCCGACAGAGGGCATGCGGTTGAATTTGCCGAATGTTCTGACTTTGATTGGGGCCATCAACACCAATCGAGAAATCACTGAAACCCTGATTATGGAAACCGCTGAACGCTCTGCCGCCGCTGCTGCTGAGGAGCCCAGTCGGGATTATGGATCGCTACCGGTTCTGGCGGAAAGTGGCCCGTTTGCGGTGGCACAGCGATCGCTTTTGCTCACCGATCCAGACCGTGATCGTACCTTCCCGGTCGATCTCTTTCTCCCAGCAAACCTGGACGCGGTTCAAGACTCCGTGCCCGTGATGATTCTGTCCCACGGCTATGGCGACTCGCGGACCAATCCGGAAGCCGTCAAAGCCGCTCAGAATATGGCCGCCAGTGGCTATCTAGCCGTTTTGCCAGAACATGTCGGCAGCAATAAGCAATATCAAGTCGATTTAGCTGAAGGACTCAATCAAGAATCCTTTGAAGCAATGGAATTTATCAATCGTCCCCTCGATATACGCTTCCTGCTGGATACCCTGGAACAGCAGAACGCTGCCGAATTTCAGGGCCGGCTACAGCTTGATCAAGTCGGCGTGTTAGGACATTCTTTTGGCGGCTACACTGCCCTAATGTCAGCGGGAGCCACAGTCGACGTTGAGCACTTGACAGCTCAATGCGCCGTGGACCAGAACGTCACTCCAGATCAGATCAATATTGCCCTGGCCCTGCAGTGTCGCGCACTGGAACTTGAGACGTCGCCTAACGCCCTGCAGCAGTTGACCGACGGCAGTTTAGCGGATGATCGGGTTGGCTTTGTGTTCACCCTATCGCCCGTCAGCAATCTGTTTGGAGCAGCAGGTATGAGCAACATTCAAGCACCAACAGTCATCATGGGAGGCGCATTGGACATTGCTAGCCCGGTAGCTTTGGAGCAAGTGAATGCGTTTGAAGGGCTGACCACCGTTGAAAAATATTTGTATCTGGCGCAAAACCTATCCCACACTCCGGAACTCACCCGCGTCGCCTTGGCGGTTACCAATCCCAATACTGAGGTGGTTGAGGGCTTCCAAGAAACCCAAAACCGATTCACCGAACTGGTTATTACCCTGGCGATCGCCCACGGCAACGTGTATTTACAAGAGGATGACTCTTTTCTTCCTTATCTGACATCGGCCTATGTCGAAACCGTCAGCGTTGAACCAGTCAAACTTCATCTAGTGCGTTCCATTCCCAATAGATAAATAGACTAGGACTTACGCAGCGACCATCCTCAGTGATGGGTGCTTGAGTTGCTGACAGAGATAGTGGTCAAGTAGCCCGTGCTTGAGTTGGTAAATTGTTTACCCCATCTGGTGAGCCCATTCATTGAGGCGCGCCCAAACTAGAAAGACACAGCCAATGTGGTTACGTTGAATGCGAGCTTTGCGGCATTGGCAGGACGCTAGCCCGGTCACTTGTTTGCCTTCTCGGTGCAGTTGCTCAATCTTCCACCGGAAGCCACACGCCTGTTGTGCATCCTCCGTAGCGATTTCAGCCTCCTCGTTAGTGACAACGAAGTTTGTGCGGTGGGTAGACACCGCCACCCGAAAACACTGCACCTTGTGGTCTTTAGGGAAGCCTTTGATTTTCAAACATTTGCCTGACTGAAGTTCCTCCTCATTTCACGTCAAACTGTCGATGCGCTGACAGGCTCGTTGTCCGCCGGCATCATCGACATGGCGATTCGCTTTGAGGGGGCAGTAGTACACCTTATGCAAGGACTCAATCAGCAACATCAAAGGCTTCGTGGCATACCGGGTGTCCATCAGCACGGCGTAAACGATATTTGCTTCTGATACACGCTACGGTTTAGCCTGTTGTCAACATGGTCGAGTTTGCTCTTACCGTCCCCCTCGGGGTCGTAGAGGCGGTAATCAATCAGCCAAAACTGGTCGAGTTCAGGATGACATACACGCAGGTGACCACCTCGATGCCCTTAATCACCCCATAGGCATTGCCACTGTACTGGTGGCGAACTAACTCAATGGCAAACGAGTGCTGCTTATCGAGCACCGTATCATCAAACACTAGATAGCCCCGAGTGCTTGCCATAACTTGCCCGGCAACGTTCTCCCAGACCAGGCATGGGGTAATCTTCTCCCCCGCCAGATACCGATTGATCGGGTCATGGGAAAAGCGCTCACAATGGTCGGCAAAATTGGTCAGCTTATAGTTGATTTGACTGACCAGTAGATACTGGCAATCGTCCAAACGGCTTACAGAGTCTTTCATTCTTTGACTCTAGCGGCTCAATTTACAAGGTGGGGCTCTACTGCTCCAACGCTATGCGTAAGTCCTAACTTAAAGACATTCGTCCTGAAGTCCCTGAGGTGGAGGAACTGTTCTTCAAGTCACCGAAAGGCGAAACCATCATGGAAAGTAATTTCTCGGATCGAGATTGGCAAGCCTTTTGTTCATATGTTCAGAGCCTGAGAATGTTGCTAGCCATACTTGCAGCACCTTTTCTTGGCACGGACACCTAAATCGTTGATTTGTATAAATTAAATTCAGCATCTTCGTAGAAACTTTTCCTGACGTTCTGGGTCAATTATGTATAGAAGAATGTAACTTGAGTCATACAAAAAGCCTAAATTGCGCTAGACACATAAGCGCAGTCCTCGATTACAGGAACTCAGATCGATCCAGCGAGTCTCACTGGTGTACTTCCCTTAAGCTAAGGAAACTCTTAGTATAGCAATGCCTCAATGGTTGGCAAATTTGAAGATGGCTAATTTGACTGTCGCTTTTTGAAATTTCAAGGCTGGCACACTACCGTATTACATTCAATCTAACTGGAAGTTATTGAGTGAATTTTGGTATAAAAAGCTACATTCAATAAATATTCGCTTAGATCCCTGATGAGTATTCTTTAAATGTCAACGGGGCTTAAATACTTCACACGCTTATTTATGCTTTCAACAGCAGCTATGAAAAATCATTATTTGATTGTTGCAAATTCAATGAGTATCGCTAAAGGCAGACTGAAAACCTCATTCAGTCTTAATTCTGGTGTTTTCAGCTGTCCTAGCTCGGCTGGCAACGCTGATAAAAGACCTTTTCTAGGCAAGATGACTCATCTCACTTTCGGCGTGCTGTTATTACTGCTAACTCACCCTCTGAGTCACAATTCTGCGATTGCTCAGCCCGTTTTAGGAGATACCATATCTCAGTCTGAGGAATCAAATGTGCCTACAGGGGCGGCTCTCGTAAGAGATGAAGCTTATCTGTTGGGCGTTGGTGACTATTTACGAGTTGATGTGTTTAATATCCCTGACTATGGGGGAGAATTTCGTGTGTTGGCGGGAGGGGAGGTAAACCTACCGGTGGTAGGGTCGGTGACAGTGGAAGGGCTGTCTTTGCAGCAGGCCGCTGCCCGAGTTGAACAACAGCTGGCACCCTACGTCAGGCGTCCACGCGTGACCTTGAGTCTATTGGAAAGTCGACCTTTACAGGTGGCGATCGCCGGCGAAGTCAGTCGACCCGGTGCCTATCGGATTGCTGTCAATGACGATTCAGACGGATCTCGATCAAATATCTCAACCCTTACCCAGGTCATTGAACTAGCAGGGGGAATCACTCAGCTAGCCGATATTCGTCAGATTAAAGTGTGCCGCCGGCGATCGGCGGCATCTAGCCGCGCGCTAGAGAATCTCCCCTCAGATAATGAGGGCTGTGAAACAAGCGGTGAGCAGGCACGATTTGAACCCATCCCGATTAATCTTTGGAGTCTTTTGAGGGAAGGAGATTTGGATGCTGATTTACGGCTTCAGGATGGCGATCGCATCATTATTCCGACTGCCACTGATTTGAATGCGGATGACATTGCTGAATTGGCATCAGCTAGCTTCTCACCCGACCAAATAACTGTGAACGTGGTGGGTGAAGTTGATGCTCCAGGAGCCATTCAAGTGCCGCCCAATACTCCCTTAAATCAAGCAATCTTAGTCGCAGGTGGCTTCAATAATCGAGCCAGGAGTACAGTCAACCTAATAAGGCTGAACCCTAACGGTACGGCATCTCAGCAAGAAATCGAGGTTGATTTTTCTCAAGGCATTGATGAAGAGGGCAACCCTGCCTTGCGCCCCAATGACACTATTATTGTTCAACGCTCAGGTCTAGCTCGCGTGTCAGATACAGTGGGAAGCATCTTATCTCCTGTTAATGGTGTCTTCAATATCCTGAGACTTTTTGGCTTGTAAAGCCCTATGAATTGTAGTATTTGAAACAAAAACATCCTGGATCGTCGTAGTTGAAACAACTTAGAGAAAGACGCTTATACCGTCGAGTCAATTCAGTATAAAAACTTATTTTATGTGCCATATGTCTAATGTAGAAACTCCACGGAAACAAAATAGAATTTTTAACGTCAAACTACATAACTGGCATTTAAAGCTACTGTAAAGCAGGTTTATAGCTGCTGTTAACCCTTAGAATGCGAAAGCATTAAAGCCAAAAATATCAGTCAGCTTATCCTTCTTTTTTCGCACTATGATGCCAAGTGTTTTGTGATCATAGTGCTGTCTACAGAGAGAAATTCAATTTCCTTCGAATCTTTAAGCTCGAAATTCTCATATTTTTCAATCTTTGACGCTTTTCGAATGGCATTATGTACCTTCAATTAATCCAGTCCTCTAGTCTAATTTAATGGACCAGATGAGATTGATTTTAAGAAGGCTTTTCATCAATGCTTTTGGTGTTCAGGAAAGAATTGTTGGTTGGCAAAAGATGATATTTGAGTTTCGAAATTAGGGTGTAGATGTAGAGCTTATTCAGGATATTTAATTTCAGCTACGTCTTTAAGCGAGTCGAGCTTCTACCGCCGTAGATGTTGTTTATCTGAATAAGAGTGGTATGAAGATTGCCCTGGTACATGACTACTTAACTCAAAAAGGTGGCGCAGAGCGAGTGTTTGAACTCCTCTGCAAGCATTTTTCCCAAGCAGATATTTACACTTCGGTGTACGCTCCAAGAACGACGATTGATGTCGGAGAGCGGTCTGTCAATACGACTAGCCTGCAGCGTATACCGGGTGCAAGTCAATACTTTCGCTTATTAGCTCCCTTTTATTTCTCAGCGTTTGAAGCACTAGATTTGCAGCAATATGACCTGGTGATCAGCAGTACCACCAGTTTTGCTAAAGCTGTGAAGAAACGGTCTGACGCTTATCACGTTTGCTTTTGCCACAACATCACCCGGTTTCTTTGGGATACCCGCACCTATCTTGACCAATACAAGGATTACAAATCCTTTCTTCCAGTTATTCAGCCAATTTTCAAGAAGTTGAGAGATGTGGATTTAGTTCATGCACAGAATCCCGATCTATATATCTCAAATTCAACCACTGTAGCCAGGCGTATCCAGCAGACTTATGGTAAACCAGCCGTCACAGTTAACTATCCCATTGATGTCAGCCAGTTTGAATTTTCGAGCCAAAAAGATGATTTTTATCTCGTTTCTTCCCGTTTACTAAGCTACAAGCGATTAGACGTTATTGTTGAAGCCTTTAATTGGATAGGTTGGCCCTTGGTTATCACAGGCGATGGTCCAGATAGAGAGCGTCTAGAGGCGATGGCACTCCCCAATATTTCCTTTCTAGGGCACGTTAGCGATGATCAGCGCAAGTATTTAATGTCGAGGGCCAGGGGGGTGGTTGTTGCTGCATTGGAGGATTACGGATTAGTGCCGATTGAGGCCAATGTAAGTGGGACCCCGGTTATTGCCTATGGAGCAGGTGGGGTTTTAGATACCCAAGTACCGGGTAAAACGGGTATCTTTTTCTACCGACAGTCTCCAGAAGCCTTGCATCAGGCCTTGCTCGAGAGCAATGAAATTGCATGGAATTATGGTCAGATTCGAGAGCATGCTATTAGGAATTTCACTGAAGGCGTTTTCTTTGACCGGGTGGCAAAGATTATCAGGGAGTTTTGCAGCGAACATGATAAGGACGTAAAGGTATGCTGACGAACCCATCCCTATCTACCGTTACCGATGAACCCGAGTTTGGATATAGCCAGCTTTTTGGCGTACTCATACGACGGTCTCTCTGGGTTGGCGGTGCAATTATCGGAGCATTGGGAATCGCGGCGGTTTTAACTCTGAGAGAAGAACCCGTTTACCAAAGCTCAATGCAGTTACTCGTAGAACCCAATTATCGTCAAACTGTAGATATTACGGGTCAGGAAGATAGCCGTTCATTTTCGTCTCAGGCAGACTATGCGACGCAACTCAATTTAATGCGAAGTAATACCTTTGTCGAACTCGCGATTGAGCGGCTGCTGGAGAATGATCCAGAATTTTGTGGGGAGTCGGCAGATCAAGCAGAGTGCATAGACCGGTTTCAGGAAGCATTAGCGCTGTCGCAATTGGTTGAAGACGGGACTGAAACCCGCATCTTTGAAGTTCGGTTTCAGGCTAATGATCCCGCTGTCGTTCAAACTTTTTTAGAGATGCTCGGAGAAGTTTACTTGAAATACAATGACGACCGACAGGCGCAGCGCCTTGAGCGGGGACTGACGTTAGTCAATCAGCGCATTGAAGAGACTCAGGATACTCTAGAAGGATCTCGTCAGGCCCTGAAGCAATTTCGGGAAGCCGAGAATCTGATTAATCCTGAGGAGCAGGCGCTAGCCGCTGCCGAGGCCGTGAGGGCCATGGAGCAGAATGCCGTTGAAATTGAGAGCCAAGTTCGCGATGTTCAAGCTAGCTTTAACGCCCTACAAACGCAACTCGATGCTGACCCTGAGACGGCTTTAATTTCTTCCCGTCTGAGCCAATCTTCGCGCTATCAGCAGCTCTTGAATGCTTTACAAGAGACTGAACTGAACTTAGCCCAGCGGTTGTCTCTTTATGCTGAGGCTGATCCGGGAGTGCAGGATTTGGACAGTCAAGCAGAGCGTCAGGTTTTACTACTGCAGGAAGAAGTGGTTCGCATCCTGGGTGAGATGCCAGGACAGCTTGCCCAAAGTGAAACAGCTTTGCTGTCCCAGGGACAACTGGGAGCTATCGATCTGCAACTTGTCAATGACTTGGTGCAGGCTCAGGTAACCTTGCAGAGTCTAGAAGCGCGACAGGACTGGCTGGCGCAGACTCTGCAAGCGATGCAAGTAGAATTCCGGACTTTTCCCAACCTGATTGCTGAGTACGATCGCATTCAGCCCGAGATTGAAATTCAGCAGCAGTCTCTGGAACAGCTGCTGCTAAGTCGGGAGGAAATCAGTAATGAACTGGCCCAGGGAGGGTTTAGCTGGAACATTGTTGAGGCTGCTCAACCCGGTAGAAAAATATCGCCTCAGCCGAAGCAGAATTTGCTGCTGGGTCTGGTGGCAGGGGCTTTTGTGGGAGGGGCTCTGGCCTTTGGTCGAGAAGCGCTGGATAATGTGGTGCGGACTTCGGATGAGTTGAAAAAGCAGGTGGCTTTGCCACTGTTGGGGGTGATTCCTGAGATTTCTAGAGGGGAGTTAGCATCACTAGCAGTGAGGAGGAAGAATAATGCGGCAGCGTCTGAGCCTTTTCCTCTGAACCAATGGCCACCCTTTCGCGATGCTATTGATTTGATTTATAAGACTGTCCAGCTTACGAGTGCTCAGCCCTTGTCTTCACTGATGGTGACTTCGGCCCGCACTGGGGAAGGCAAAACCACGCTGGCGATGGGACTGGCTTTGAGTGCAGCGCGATCGCATCAACGGGTGCTACTAATTGATGCCAATTTGCGTCATCCAGCTATCCATAAACAGCTACCCATCCTCAATAAACCCGGGCTGTCGGCCTACTTGCAACTCGACTCGGCTCGGCAAAAACTGCCGAATGTGCCATTAACGCAGGTTTCCGTAGCGAACACCGTTATAGATGTGCTGCCCGCTGGGGAAAGGGCGGATGATCCGGTTAGTCTGCTGAGTTCGCTCTCGATGCAGCAATTGCTCGCCAAAGCTGAAGCGAAGTACGACCTGGTGATTTTGGATGCCCCTGCCATCTTGGGGGTGGCAGACGGGCTACAACTAGCCTCTTTATGCAAAGGAGTAGTTGCTGTCAGTCGACTAGACCAGACAACTCAGGCCGATTTAACTCGGGCCGTAGCGATTTTGAACCAGGTCAATACGGTCGGTATTGTGGCCAATGGTTATCAGGGAGAAAAAGGAGGGGAAGAGAGGCATCACCAGAATGGTCATGTGGCAACGTCGGCCGGGCTACCAAAGATAACATCGATTTTTCGCCGAGTGGGCGGCTTTGCTATCTAGCACTGTAGCGAGGATGAGGAGATGAAGGGAGGGATGGGGGGTGGAGGAAAGATCTTGTAGGGCGAATTTGAAAGATCGGGAGCGGTCCGTCTTGGGTGCAACTCTGCCATTTGAGGAAACTGCTCGACCCTAAATTCGAGCGTTTTTGACGCTACTTGTCGTTACATTAATCAATCTCATGATGACAGAGTCCACGGTTTTACTAAAAATACCAACTGTTCTACGGCTGCCATCCAATCGTGATGAGTCTTCCGTGTTTGGTAGTTGTAACCTGCTGTGGGAGCAGGAATCTCTAATTGTTACTCATCAGCGATCAAAAGATAGATATCACCTGCCAGCTTTGCAAAACGATGCCTGGTTGCGAGATTGTCTGCGGCGATCGCCTGTTCGCAAGGTCTACCTTAACCCGGCGATGGATGAATCGATTATCAAGGCCTGGGCAGATCTGTGTTGGGCAACTGGGAAAGAGATTTATTTAAAGGTGCCTTATCTCTCTGACTTACCTCAGACGCAAAGACCCGGTGATTGGCGGCTGAAGCGGCTGGTGGATTGGTTGACGACACTGTTGCTGTTGATACTGATCAGTCCACTCATGGGGCTGCTAGCCGTTTGGGTACGATTGGATTCGCCGGGACCGGCACTGTTTCGGCAGTGGCGAGTGGGTGAAGGGGGACGGCTATTCCGTATTTGTAAGTTTCGCAGCATGCAGGTAGACGCGGAGGCGAGGCACCAAGAGGTGATGGGTAATCAGCTGGGGCTGCATAAGCTGGAGCGTGACCCCCGAATTACGCGAGTTGGGCGCTGGTTACGGAAGCTAAGTTTGGATGAGCTGCCGCAGTTGTGGAATGTGTTGCGGGGGGAAATGAGTTTGGTGGGGCCAAGACCTTGGGCGCTATACGATGCGATGCGAATTCCGAATGAGCTGCAGGAACGCTTGAATGCATTGCCAGGAATAACGGGGGCGTGGCAGGTTTCGACGCGATCAAATGAGTTGGATTTATATGCAGTCACCTGTCGAGATTTAGGGTATTTGCAGAGTTGGAATTTGCTGAAGGATTTGAGAATTTTGCTGCTAACAATTCCTAAGGTGATCCTTGGTTCTGGCGCTTGTTAAGCATGCTACGCACTGATGCAATCTTAAAATTTTGATTTGACGTTGGTAAACCGAATGGATTTGGATTGTCTGCGGTAGTGGACGTTTTAGGAAGACCTGAAGTTTTTGATGCTGACGGTGCCGACGATAGTAACTATGTTCGGAGCATATTAGGTCAGTTATTGAGCGCTGGCCTCGATAAGCAATGAAATCGTAGCTCACTGTAGTCGGTGCTCTCAGCAGCGATCGCTGAATGACGAAGCTGATTCTCTTTGAATGATAAGTGGTGACTTATGAGCTTGCGACAGAAGGCAATTCGGGGGGCAATGTGGTCTGCGGTGGAAAAATGGGGCGCTCAGCTTGCCTCGACTGCAATCTTTCTGTTGCTGGCTCGACTGCTAGGTCCTGAAACATTTGGCTTAGTGGCTTTGGCGAATGTGTTCTTAGCTTTCATGCGAATATTTTTGGATCAGGGGTTTGCCCAAGCGATTATTCAAAAAGATGAGTTAGAACCGGAGCATTTAGATACCGCCTTTTGGACAAGCGTGCTCATGGGTGCATTGTTCATTCTGATGATTTTCATGGGAGCTGGCTTTGTTGCAAATTTCTACGATGAACCCCAGCTAGCACCAATTATTCGATGGATGTCGTTTAGCTTTTTGTTCGGCGGACTAAGCAGCGTTCAGTCAGCCATTCTAAAACGAAATATGCAATTTAAGGCGTTTGCTGCTCGTTCTTTAGTGGCAACAGTTGCCTGCGGCATTGCTGGGGTGGGAGCAGCATTAGCAGGTCTGGGAATATGGAGCTTGGTTATCAAAGAGTTCGTCTTTGGTTTGACTGGAGCAATCTTGCTATGGAGTGTAAGTAATTGGAAACCTGGATTGCGTTTTTCACCTTCTCACTTTAAAGAACTATTTTCTTTTGGCATTAACATCATTGGTTTTAATTTTCTGAATTTTTTTAATAGAAGATCTGATGACATATTAATTGGTTATTTTCTGGGGCCAGTTGCACTCGGATATTATAGCGTTGCCTATCGCTTACTTCTTATCATGACTCAGGTGTTAACAACAGTAACTACCCAAGTTGCATTACCAACCTTCTCGCGAATTCAAAAAGAGCGAGAAAAAATGCGCAATGCTTATTACAAAGTAACCGGTCTAACCAGTCTTATCTCTTTTCCAGCATTCACATTAGTAGCAGTCTTAGCACCTGAAATTGTGCACTGCTTTTTTGGAGAACAGTGGATACAAAGTATTGCTGTTATGAGAGTTTTAGCTCTGATAGGCATTCTACATTCAATTTCTCAATTCAACGGAACGGTGTTATTAGCAACTGGAAAACCCGCCATTCGGTTGGCGATACAATGCTTGAATGCTTTTTGCAATGTGCTGGTTTTCATAATTGTTGTTCGTTGGGGAATTGTAGCTGTAGCCCTAGGCTATGTTGTCAGGGGATATATTTTATTTCCGTTGTCATTGGCTGCCGTTAAAAATACAATTGGTATTGACATCAAAAGATATCTTTCCCAATTCAGGACACCAATTGTCTCTATAGCATTCATGGCATCGATAATTCTTGCATCCAAACACTTAATAGGTGAACAAATTAGCCCTTATCTGTCTCTGCCACTTTTAGCTATTTTGGGTGGCTTAATCAATTTGTTGTTCATATATTTTCTGTCTCCAATGCTTTTCAAGAACATCAAAGAAATACTCAAGCTTTCGTATAATGAGTGAGTTTTTGTGAATAAAAATGAATCCCATCCATTTTCTTAAAGAATCGCTCAAGAAATACTTTTCTACAAAAATTGTTGAGTACTATATGTACGGAGAATCAATTGTTCTTAAGAGTAGAAATGAAGAAATTAAGAAGCAACTAAAATGGTGCGGAAAAAATGTTTGTTTGAACGGAAAAATAACTATGATTGCTCCAGAAAATATACATATTGAAGACAATGTTCATATTGGAAATAATTCTTATCTTGACGGTAGAGGCGGTATATTTATCGACAAAAACACTCATATAAGTCGTAATTTTGTAGCTCATTCCTCTAACCACAATTACGAAGGCATTAGACTGCCCTATGATGAAAAATATATATTGAAGCCTATTAGAATCGGAAAAAACGTTTGGATAGGGACAAATGTAGTTCTGCTCTCTGGAGTTCAAATAGACGAAGGCGCAATTATTGGTGCAGGTTCAATAGTTGCAAGAAATGTTGAAAAACTCAGTATTATTGGAAGTCAGCCTTTCAGAAAATTAAAGAAGCGCAACGCCGAGCATTATGAAAAACTTGAGTCTATCCAAAGCTATGGCGGCATATCAGGGAGAGCTATCGATCACGAATAAAAGTATCAGTTGAAGAAAACCATATTTACATAAAAAACATCCTTAATATGCTTTTAGATAGAACTATAAAGCAACTTCATCATCAAATGAATAACTTAATAAAAGGTAGAATTTTCCTGGTTGGTTGTCCTCGTTCTGGAACAACATTGCTGCAATCTTTGGTTAGCAATCATTCAGACATAGCTTCTTTTCCGGAAAGTAAGTTTTATCAAAGGTTAGTTAGTTCAGATAATAAGATAGAGATGTTCAAGGCTACAGGAAAACGAGCGAAAGAGACTACGTCTTTATTTTTTCAGTTAATTGAAAATGAGAAGCTCTTAGATTTATTTCCTAAAAGACCTTCATTTTGCTTAGAATACTCAATGACTTTTGTTAAAGCGCTGGATTTTCTAGCTATTCAAAGAGATTGTTCTTACTGGCTTGAAAAGACCCCAGCACACCTGCATCGTATAGAACTAATTAAGAGCTTTGTTCCTCAGGTTAAATTCATTCATATTATTAGAAATCCTATTGATGTCATCGCTTCTCTTTATGAGGTTAATCTAAAATATCCTGAAATTTGGTGGCAATCAGCAAATGTTATTCAATGCCTTGAAAGATGGCTAGACGACGTTGAAATAACCAAGTTTTATGCCGAACAACATCATCAGCATCATATAATTTTTTATGAGGAATTAATCCGAGATTCAAATTTCCATATAAAAAAAATATGCAATTTCTTGGGGATAGAATTTCAGCAAAAAATGCTTTCCCCCAACACAGACTCAATTGATAATATAACCAGAAAAGATGAGATTTGGAAAAATAAATCAGATAAAATAATCAATAAAAAAGGCCATGAAAAATTTGACAGATTTTTTTGTAAGGAACAGCAGATGAAAATTTGTCAATCTCTTTCAACGATAGATTTTTCCTTTTTTCCAGAAAATTATCAAGAAAGTGTTAATACCTACTTGAAAATTTGACGAATTAACTGTGAACATCAATTTAGACAACTAATCAATGTATTTCTACTTTCCAGAAAATGCCTAACTTTTTAAACCAAGAAGATGCATCAGGTTTGGATAGAATAGATACTCTTACACCCTTTGTATCTGTAATAATTCCAGTATTTAATGATTTTTTGCAATTACTTGTTTGCTTACAGTCTTTGAAGAAACAAAGTTATCATAAAAATTTGTATGAAATTATTGTTGTCAATAATAATTCGACAGATGAGTTTGATGCTTCAGTAATTGAGTTTGAAGGAGTGAATTTGTATGTTGAAGAAATACCAGGTTCGTATGCAGCTCGAAATAAAGGCATTTCTGTTGCAAAAGGTAGTGTAATAGCTTTTATAGATTCTGATTGTAGAGCACAAAATCAGTGGATTGAGAGCGGCATTGCTGCTTTACAAGAAAATTCTGCTGATTTAGTTGGTGGACAGGTATCGTTTAGTTTTTCTGCTCAGAAAACTTCAGCAGAGCTATATGATTCTTTAACAAATATGCAGATAAAGCGAGATATCGAAAAACGGAAAGTTAGCAAAACTGCAAACCTTTTTGTGCGAAGGAAAGTATTCGATGCAATTGGTCTTTTTCCACTCCTGAAATCTGGTGGCGATGTTGCTTGGACGAAAAGAGCAACAGATGCAGGTTATCTGTTGGTTTATTCTAGGAAAGCCGAAGTCTTTCATCCTACTCGAAAACTACCAGAGTTATTAAAAAAGCAGTATCGCGTTGGCAGTGGTCAGACTTCAGTATGGGTCAGCGAGGGGCAGTCCATCAAGCAAATCTTTTTAGGTTCGCTATTTAACTTATGGCCTCCTACAGCTGATAAATTTTTGAGCAACGTTGGATCTGAGCGCGAAGAAGAAGCGAAAGCGAGATTGTTATCAATCCTTGTTGTTATCTGGCTCTGCAATGTTGCAAATACTTTAGGTAGGTTGACCACTATATTAGAATTAGTAATCCAGAAAAAATGATTCAACTTTACGACATCTTTCTAAGGAGCGCTACGGCTGCAATTGATCTGCAAGACCCGGAAACAGGCAGTATGCCTGCTGGTCATAATGGCTCTTACTTTGACCCTGAAACACCAGTTCGTAATACTTCACACTGGCTAATTACTTTTCTACATACGTATTCTATTTCACAGGAAAAACAGTTTTTTAAGGCTGCTGAACGAGCTGTTGAATATCTTTGTAGTAGAGATGCCCGTCCGGTAAGTGCAACCTTTTGGCATCGCAAAAATCCAAATAAGGACGCTTGTAATGGTCTTATGGGGCAAGCCTGGACTATTGAAGCATTAGTAGAAGCAGCTATAAAGCTTGAAAGACCTGAACTTCTAAAACTTGCCGAAGACGTTTTTTTAATGCATCCCTTCAATGAGGATGTAGGACTTTGGCAAAGAGTAGCCGTTGATGGAACATATTTAGGATTTGACTTTACATTTAACCATCAACTTTGGTTTGCCGCAGCAGGCAGCCTGCTTGCTAGCTATGTAAAAGGCGATGTAGAAGCTCAAGTTGAACAATATATGAATATGCTTCCATTCTCTTTAGAAATTTATTCTTCAGGTCTAATTCGTCATAATAATAGTTGGAAAAAGTTTAAACTCAAGTCTCGAATAGCGAGAAGACTGAGACATCGCTACTCAAAACAAAAAATGCAAGCTTTAAGGCATAAAGAAATCGGTTATCACAGCTTCAATCTGTATGCTTTTGGTCTAATTAAAAGCTGTCGTTCTCAAAATTCTTTCTGGGGCTGTAAAAAGTTTGAGAAAGTACTTCGATATATATTATCTCAAGATTATAAAAATCAAATCAAAGACAATAAGTATGGTTATCCTTATAACCCGCCAGGTTTTGAGGTCGCTTTTTCCCTTAGTCAATTTGTTCCCAATACTGTGGAAGAACAAGGGCATTGGATTGCTGGACAAATCCAAAGATGTTATGACTTTGACAAAAATTTGATGTGCTTAGCCACAAAGGATCCTATGACTGGAGCGGCGAGGCTATATGAAGCAACTCGGCTATCTAACTTCAAGCTGAATCTTAACGAAAACCCATATTCTGCCGTAACTCATAAAGAAAACTAAGCTCAGATACTCTAATTAACGAAAGCATGACCATGTTAAGTTCAGCCTTTATAACAGTTATCATTCCCGTCTATAACGATGCAGAGCGCCTGCAGATTTGCTTACAATCGCTTGAAAATCAGACAATTCCTAAGCAACAGTACGAAATAGTTGTTATTGACAATAACTCATCAGATGACGTACAAAAAGTCGTTCAGAATTTCCAGCAGGTGTCCTTAGGCTTTGAAAAGCAGCCCGGCTCATACTGCGCTAGAAATAAAGGCATTTCTCTAGCAAGGGGAGAAGTCTTAGCATTTACTGATTCTGACTGCATACCGTCTCCTGGTTGGCTAGAGAAAGGATTACAATGCCTCGCATCTGTGCCAGATTGTGGATTTGTTGCAGGGGGCATCAAGTTTTTCTTTAGTAATCCTGGTAATCCTAATCCTATAGAGCTTTACGACAGCCTATTTTATCTTCAGCAAAAAATCTATGTTGAAGAGAGAGGTTGGGGGGCAACTGCTAATCTGTTTACCTTCAAGAAGGTATTCGATGAAGTTGGCTTATTTAACACTACGCTTAAATCAGGAGGAGATGCGGAATGGGGAAGGCGTGTATCCTCAAATGGATATAAGGCTTTTTATGCTGAAGATTGCTACATATCCCATCCCGCTCGCTCTTCATTTAAAGAAATTCGTAAGAAGATTCGTAGAACTTTGGGCGGAGCACATACTATCAGTAAAACCAGTCAGCATGATCGAGTGCTTGAACTTTTCACCCCTAAAGATACGTTGCTAACTCAGTTACGACCTCCCTTGCGTTCTGCATTTCGAAAGTCATTTAAAAATCAGCGATTAAAAAATTATCATCAAAAAGTCACTATTTTTTTAATGGTTTTCTTTTTTCATTATCTTAGAACTTTTGAAATGTTTCAACTTAGAACTGAAAAGCTCTCAACTTAGTAAATGCTTATGTATCCCCACTAGTAGATTGACTGTGAGAGTGCAGGTCATAGTCGAAGTAAATTCTGCGCTAGAAACAATTTTTTTTCTAAACAATGGTAAATCTTCTATTTCAATTACCTTCTTATGGCTAATCCAACAGTTTCAGTAGTCATTCCAGCCTATAACGCAGCGATTTATTTATCTAAAACTATTGAAAGCATCCTGCAGCAAAGTTTCCAAGATTTTGAAATACTTGTCGTGAATGATGGCAGCACCGATGACACAGTTAAACATGTTTCAAGTTTCACTGACTGCCGAGTTAAATTAATTAATCAGGAAAATCAAGGCTGTGCAACCGCCCGCAATACAGGCGTTCTCGCCGCTAAGGGAAAGTATATTGCTTTTCTTGATTCTGATGATCTTTGGGAGCCAACCAAGCTTGAGAAGCAGGTTCAATGTCTGGACAAAAATCCTGACTTTGGCTTGGTCTACACCTGGGTTGATTTTTCTGATCAAGAAGCTAAGCCCACTGGCAAAGTGCGAAAAGTTTTTGCAGAAGGCAATGTTTTCCAAGAAATGCTGACGTGCAATGTTGTCTCTTGTGGTAGCGTTCCCCTTGTTCGCCGCGAATGCTTTGACACCATTGGTTTATTTGATACAGATTTATGGACAGCCGAAGACAAGGATTTGTGGCTGCGCATTTCAACTCGATATCCTTTTGGTTTAATTAAGGAACCTTTGGTTTATTATCGGCAACATCCCAATAGTAAATCTTCTAAGGGCTTCAAGCGGCGAGAACAGGATTTCCAAAGAATTATGGGTAAAGTTCCCGACAATTTAATGCCGAAGAACTCTTTACTATGGAAAAAAGTATACTCACAGCAATATCTTTACTTCGCTTGGAGAGCATACGAAGGTAGATCTTATGGTGAAAGCATTCAATACCTGCTGGACGCTGCTCACTATTCCATAAATATTATTTTTTCGAAGAGCTTTCTTCATCTACTCATTATTTTGTCTGCAACAACCTTAGTTGGAGAGAGCAATTGTAAGAGGCTAAAACTGCTTCTTAATTCTTCCAGATAAGTGCAGTATTCTCATCAAGGGCCACCTCCAATGCCAAAGGTCTCAGTTATCATTCCAGCTTACAACGCTGTAGCTTACCTACCTCAAACGATTAATAGCGTTCTGCGGCAAACCTTCACCGACTACGAAGTGCTAATCGTTGATGACGGCAGCTCAGACAATACTGCCGACTGGGCTGCTCAAATTCGCGATTCTCGCGTCAAGCTCATCTCCCAGCCTAACCAGGGAGCTGGGGCCGCTCGCAATACCGGCGTTAAGAACGCTCAGGGCGACTGTGTCGCTTTTCTCGATGCCGACGATCTTTGGGAACCTACTAAGCTAGCCAAGCAGGTTGAGCGACTCGACCAGCAGCCTGAAGTAGGCTTAGTACACACCTGGATAACCATCGCTAATCCTGACGGTAGTCTTAGCGATCGCACCATGCAAACCGATGGCGAAGGCCACATCTGGAATCAGGTTGTTGTCTACAACCCACTCAAGTGCGGCAGCACCGCCATGGTACGGCGGCAGTGCTTCGAAGAACTAGGATACTTCGATCAGAGTCTGAAATACTCTGAAGACTGGGACATGTGGATTCGTATTGCCCGTAACTACGCCTTCTCTGTAATTGCCGAACCCCTAACCTACTACCGTATTCATCCCTTTAACAAATCCAAAAACTACGAAGGCCAGCTCAAGTGCTTTCGCCAAATCATTGACAAAGCCTTTGAGTCACCACCAAAGCAATATCGCCATCTCAAAAATCGCTCTTATGCTAGGGCCCATCTCCATGCTGCCTGGCGAGCCTTCTCCTCAGATGCTCATGAGCGAGCCAACGCCTTGCTTTTTCAAGCCGTTGCCTATGATAAGCGGCTGCTGATTAATGGCAATTGCCTGCATTTGCTGCTTAAACTCTCAGCCATTCGCCAACCACTATTAAAGTTTCCGATTGAATTGGTAATCTCCCTGAGATACCAGCTTCTTAGTAGGAAGAGTTCTTAATAGCATCGGCTTTACTTAACTAGCCTCAGCACCGGAGTTATTCATGGAAAACCAGCATCGATCTCTTTCAGCCATCATTATTGCCCAAAACGAAGAAGACTGTATCGCTCAAGCAGTTGAGTCCTGTCAACCCTTTGCCGATGAAGTCGTGGTCGTTGATGGCGGCAGTGAAGATCGCACCGTGGAAATTTCTCAGCAGCACGGGGCAGTTGTGTACCACAATCCTTGGCCCGGTTATGCCAAACAGCGTAACTACGGGGCCGATCAGGCCAAACACGATTGGGTCTTTTTCCTCGATGCTGATGAATTCGTCGATGCAGAACTTGCCGCAGCTTTGAATACCTGGCAGCGCCAGCCTAGCCTAGCCGCCAGCGCCTTTTCCATTAATCGGATTGGCGACTTTCTGGGAATCTGGCTCTCCCAACGTCCTGAAACCCACATTCGTCTGTATGACAAAACCCAGTTTCGCATCAAAGACGTGCTGGTCCACGAAACACCTGATGTGGGCGATGCTCCTGTTATTAATTTACCCGGCACCGTTCTCCACGCCGGATTTAGAACTATCAGCGAACTGGCCGGACGCTTCAACATGTATACCGACCTAGACGCTCAAAAGGCCCATGACGAAGGCAAGCGTTTCAATCTACTGAGATTTTTGCTCAAGCCTCCTGCCAAATTCATGCAAATGTATCTACGCAATGGCATGTTTCGCGTCGGCAAGGTGGGACTCTTCGTAGCTAGTCTGTGGAGCTACTACATTGTCCTGAAAGAACTGAAGCTTTACGAAATTGACTGGGCTGCTCGGCAGTCAAAGTAAATATGGCGCTTTTAGAAAATAGACGGCATAGTTCCTTATTGCCCATTCAGCTCAAGCCTGCTTTAGAGTGGGGCCTGATAATGGGGTTCGTTTTCATATGCGCACTCTTAATACTCGGCAGGTTTGCAGCTCCCTTGAAGCTTTTGTTTCCGGCTGGAGCATTTTTTATCAGTGTTGTTCTCTACAGTCGTCAGCCCATTCTCTACGTAGGCTTCACTTGGTGGCTATGGTTTCTGTCTCCCTTTGTCCGACGACTGGTCGATCACCAGAGCGGCTGGCAAGAGCCAAGCTACATTCTGCTAGCACCCTACCTGGCTACGCTCGCCGCCGGACTTATGCTTCTAAAAGAATTTCCTACCTCGTACAAAAGAGGCAGCATTCCCTTTGTGCTGTCGTTCACGAGTGTTCTCTATGGTGGCGCCATTGGCATTGTCAACCTGCCCGTAATGAGCGTAGCAGTCAAATTTCTTGACTGGGTAGCTCCCATCATTTTTGGCTACTACGTGTTTGCCCATTGGCGACGCTATCCCGAATTCAAAAATAACCTAACTCAGGTTTTCCTGTGGGGCGTATTAGTCATGGGGGGCTATGGCATCTGGCAGTATATGGTAGCCCCTGCCTGGGATGGTTTTTGGATTGAGCAAACCGGCCTAGTCACTTTTGGCAAGCCAGAGCCGCTTTCGATTCGTGTCTTCAGCACTATGAACTCGAATGGCCCGTTTGCCGTGACGGTCATGGCCGGATTAATCTTACTCTTCAACACTCCTAGCCTCTTAGCCTATAGTGCATCCGCTGTCGGCTATCTGTCCTTTTTGCTATCACTAACTCGCTCTGCCTGGATTGGCTGGTTTTTAGGCATTATCGTCTTCACTAGCTCGCTCAAATCTAGTCTCCAGCTCAAAATTTTCCTGGTCATTTTTGCTATGGCCTTGTGCGCTTTGCCCCTGACCACAATCGAGCCTTTCTCCAGCGTAATCAGCTCCCGAATAGAAACGTTTACCTCGGGTGGTAATGATTTAAGCTACCGGGAACGAACTGAAAAATATGAACAGCTCCTCAGTGAATCCCTATCTCAAGTCATCGGCAACGGTCTAGGCGGCTCGATAGACCACGTTGATAGTGCCATTTTAGATATGTTCTTTTCTCTCGGCTGGGTCGGTGCGCTGCCGTATTTGATTGGTCTATTCCTTCTGATTTTTAACGCGTTTCAGGTTTCGGCGGCGCGGTTCGATCCCTTTGTCAGCGCGGCTCGGGCCATTGCTTTAGGCGTTGCCATTCAGTTGGTCTTTGGCAGCGTTATGACCGGGGTTTCGGGAGTGGTGCTCTGGACGTTTTTGGGCATGGTGATGGCGTCTCAAAAATACTATCAGGCTAATCCCACGGCGCGAGTAGCCTAGCTAAACGCTCAATTTTATACTTTATAAATTCATCCAATGAATAAGACTAAAACTGTTAGCTTATTTGTGCCCAGCCTAGACGGCGGCGGTGCTGAAAAAGTAGCTATAAACTTAGCTCAGGCACTAGCAAATATAGGGCACAAGGTATACCTGGTTATTGCACAGGCTGAAGGTGCTTATCTCCAGCAAAACTTCAACGATATTGAGTTGGTCGATTTGCAGGCAAAATCTCCAATTTTTCTGTATAAGACCCTAGCTCTCAAGCAGCATCTCAAAGAAAAACAGCCTGATTATTTAATTGCGATTTTGGATGTTCTGGGCTCCGCAATAATTGCTCGCCATCTGGCAAAGGTATCCACTAAGGTCGTCATGGTGGTACAAACTAATTTGTCCCAACAGTTTCAGGACCGTCATGGGGCTGCCGTTACAAACTTTAAGTGGTTTTGCATCAATAGACTTTATCCCCATGCCGATGCGATCGCAACCGCTTCTAAGGGTGTTGCAAAAGATTTATCCAGCAATACCGGCCTTTCTCACCAAGATCTAAAAGTCCTTTACAACCCTATCCTGACCCACGACTTTTACGAAAAAGTTAAGGAACCCATTCAACACCCGTGGTTTGCCACAGGAGAACCACCCGTAATTTTAGGTGTAGGCCGACTGGTGAAGCAAAAAGATTTTGCAACTCTGGTTCGTGCCTTTGCTCAAGTTCGACAAAAGCAGCTTGCTCGTCTAGTTATTTTGGGAGATGTCGATAAGCGTGAACCTCAAATCAAACCTTACCTGCAATCTCTAATTCAAGAATTTGGCTTAGAAGCAGATGTCGATCTCCCTGGATTTGTCAGTAATCCTTATACCTATATGGCTAAAGCTAGAGTCTTTGTTCTGTCATCAATTTATGAAGGCTTTGGCAACGTGGTTGCAGAGGCGCTTGCTGCTGGTACATCGGTAGTCTCAACTGACTGCGAAAGTGGACCAGCAGAAATCTTAGACTACGGCCGCTATGGTCGACTTGCTCCGGTAGGCAACCCTGAAGCATTAGCTGAAAAAATTTGCGCTACTTTAGCAGAAACTCCTAACTCTGAGCATTTACAAGAACGAGCTGCGATGTTTTCAGTTAACAGGGTTGCTAGTCAATATGTTGACTTTTTAAGTCGGCTTTAACCCCCAAAGTTAGGACTTTTGAACAGCACTTCTGAACAACTATAAATATAGGATCATGAACATCAAATGGCGTACCCAGAATGTTAGAAACTGGGTTTACGTAACTGGTATCGGTCGCAGTGGTACAACCTTCGTTGGTAAGGTCTTAAGTTTACCCCTTTCAGTTGACTACATTCACGAGCCATTTAATCCAGAATGCGGTTTGCCCGGCATGAACCGCTGGGATCCTTACATTCGTCCCAGCCTTGACTCACCTGAAGAGAAAGCCTTTCACGAGCAGGTTAAGGCTATTTTCACCTATGATTTTGAACTTAGAACTCTGGTTCCTAAATATGACAGCCCTCTCAAACAAACCCTTAAACGCATGGTAGGTAGCCGTGGCCCAGTTTGTTTAGCCTTGGCAAAATTGAATCCATTTCATCAAGCTGCCGTACTGAAAGCTCCTATCGGTTTATTCTTAACAGAATATATGTATCTTCATTTTCATGTAAAGCCAGTCATTATCATTAAACATCCCGTATCCGTTATTGCTAGCCTGCGGCGGGTAGGCTGGTCGCCAAAACCATCGCAAGTGCTCAATCAGCCTCACCTGCTTGAAGACTATTTTGCTGATGACATGGATTTTGTGCATCGGCATTGGGAAGACCCGGTCCTTGCGATCGCCGACTACTGGCGCATTGTACATAAGGTTTTATTGGCACAGTCAAAACAGTATTCATCATGGCAGGTGATTACCCATGAAGCCTTGAGTGAGAAGCCTATTCCTGTGTTTCAATCCCTCTACCACAGCTTGAATTTACCCTGGACTCCCCGCATTGAGAATAAGATTAGACACTTCACAGAGCACAAAGTTAGGCTTCCAAAAGAAACCCAGATTCACAGCTTTGCGCGCAGCAGCAAAGACATTTTCACAACTCGCCTCAATTCGATTCCCAAAGAAACACGGCAAAAGATTTTTGATATTGTTCAAGATGTAGCATTACAAGTCTATCCGCGAGATAGTTTTGCCATAGACTAACTTGAGTTAAACCGATTTAGGAGCAATCCACTTTCGCGAAAACATGATTGGGTAGAGAATTGAGGGCTTGTTTTAGAAACGCCTCATCATGCACCTCAAGATCAAGAACGCTCGGCAGCTTGTAGCGCAGAGATTGCCGAAGATTTTGTATCGCCATAGCGACCTGGAGATTCGACAAAAAATTGGCCGTGAAGGCTTACAGCCGACTCAGTAGCAGTCTAAAAAGCCAGCTTACGCTTAAATTTCAAGATGCCGAGGTGGACATCGCCGTCCTCACTGGCACGACGATGGGTCATTTCAGCCAACAACGCCTCGTGGAACGTCAGTCATTTAAGCCGGTCGAGGTGAAACAAGGTGCCAATGAAGTTGTATTGATGGAGGCAAAGTGCGGCTGAGTAGCCTCGTCGATAGTCCCAGTCCTTGGCGTGATTACAAAGCCGTACGGGGGCAGGGACTTTACTACCGCAACATATACTTTCCATCGACAAGACAGCAGGTCGAACCGCTTAAATCCACTGGGTCTCGCTCTGTAAGAATAAACTGTGCCATCGCGCCGTATCCGCAATCGTATTCTCAAAATGCGCTGCCATAATCTTTAAAGGCTCTGCGATCGCTCCATCACATCTGAGCAATCGGTGAAGTGATAAGGACGAATCACCGAACCAAAAATAAACGCCTCACTAATCCCGTATCTTCCCCCCTCAGTCGTCAACCATTGAACGATGGCCAGCGTTACCGGTCGATTTATCTTATAGCCATCGCCAGCACAGGACAAAATATTCCAGCACAGGACAAAATATCGAGGAGTCGTCTGACCATGGGCCAGGCATCCAAATATCGCTGCGGACTCTGGTCTAGCAGGGTCGAACTCTATTTATTGGCGTAGCTGGCTGAGGTGCCAAATCTTATATCGCTAATTCAGCGTCAAAGTTTGGCGTTGATCTACATAGGTTTCATGCTTGATGCTAAGTGCTACAGGCGAAGTGCTAAAGACGCTTTTGGTTGGACGCTTCAGGGGTCTCAACCACTGCGGTTTTAGCGGCAGGGTTGGGATATTCACCCTCCACAAAGGTATAAACGCCGTAACTGGCCACTCCAAACAGCATCATCCCCATGATGGCGCCGCTGCTGAGGCAAAGTTTGCGGACTGCCTGGGAGGCTCGGGCAGCAATCGGATAATCCCCTCGACGATAGGCCGGCTCCACCTGCGATGCCAGCACCAGCGCTAAAACGCCTAGTGGTGGAAATAGCAACAGCGTTGTGGCGACTGCATCACGCCAGCGTGCTGGTGGACATGGCGCCTTATCGTAGATGCCGTAGGTCTGGTCCCACTCGGAAAGAGAAGAGTCTCCAGCTTTGGCCAACAGCCGGAAGCGTCGTATTTCTGGCAGCTGCAGCTCGACCAGGCGATCGCGAAGCGCATTTGGCAGTTTGAAATAGTTGACTGGCGCGCCGACTTGGCGGTGTAGCATTAGAGTCAATAACGTTTCCTGCTGTTCGGTGGTGAGGGTCAAGCCTTGAGGCAGCAAATCTTGGAATCGGTCTTGCAAACTCAGGTTTTCGCAATTCTCTTGAACTTGGTTCAAGAGCTGCTGTGCTTCACTGAGGCGCAGATCGTTGCACAATGCAATTTCCCAATCCTTCACGGCGCCAACGGCATCTCCCAGGGCCTGCTTCACTTTACCGCGATGCAAATAGGCTTCGGCGAGCAGCGGATTTTTAGCGATCGCCATGTCAAAATCAGCCAGCGCTGAGACATGGTCCCCTTGTTGGGCGAATACGAGTCCTCGGTTGTAGCGGACAATGGCCTCGCCCGGATTTAGCGCTAATGCCTGTGCCCAATCGGCCAGTGCTCCCAACTCATCATTCAGCTCATAGCGCACTAGCCCACGATGGCCATAGGCGGACGCATTGTTGGGGTCAAGTGCGATCGCTTGATCAAAGTCCGCAAGGGCGGCAGGCCAATCTTCTTGCTGCAGATAAATGAGTCCGCGCTGCACCAAAACCACCGCAGTTTGAGGATGACGAGCGAGGGCTGCCGTTAAGGACTGAATCGCCGCAGCATGGTTGCCCTGTTGTGCCAAATTTAGGCTGCGGCGCAGCAAATAGCGGCCTCGCTGATGCTTTGCCCAAGATTGCAGTGACGGTGACATAACTTTTGCCTCGCAGGACAGTTTCATAATGCCCACTTCCAAATGAGATGAGCTAATTTCGTAATCACAACGACAGTTCTCTAACTAAAGATATGGTGGCGGTAAAACCTATATCATCTCCTATCGTGTCTATTTCATCAGGAATAGACAGCTGCCGTATCTCGCTTGTTGGCTAATTTTTACTAGCCTGACAGGTTAATAGGTCTGACGTAAAAACCTCTGATTATTCTCCAAGCCTGCAGAAATCGCATCCAATTGCTTCTCAGCATTACAGTCCTTACAGCCGCCAATAGCGGGGAAAATAAATGGTTGGTTTCCTGAACTTTGGGGCAAATGGCAAAGGGGCTTCCAGAAGTCTGGCAAGTTTTGCCAGCAGTGTCAGAATTGGGAGGTTAGAGAGCCAAAATCGAATCAACTGCGTAAGTCCTCATCAAGAAAGTGGTTGTGGACATAGCAGTGCTGACTTCGCGGTTTTAAGCGGCATATTAATAACGTGTTGTCGAGTAGGAGGGTTAGCGTTGCAGTTTACGCCACAATAGCAGTGAAGAACGTGACCACCTTAACTGATTAACCGTGTCTCTAATTTCACTCGCAACTTTTGGTGCCGGTTGTTTTTGGGGCACCGAAGCGACTTTTCGAGAGCTACCAGGCGTTATTGACACTTCTGTGGGATATATGGGCGGACATTTTGAAAACCCTAGCTATCTGGATGTACTCTCGCGTATTACCGGTCACGCTGAAGTGGCTCAAATAAAATACAGCTCTACACAAATTAGCTATGCAGTATTGCTGGAGGTTTTTTGGCAATGCCACGATCCTACGAGCCTGAATCGCCAAGGTGCCGATCGCGGTGAGCAATATCGCTCCGTCATTTTCTATCACACACCAGAACAGCGCTTATGGGCTGAACGCTCCAAGTCCGAGTTGGCGCGCTTGGAAAAGTATGACAAGGCCATCGTCACCCAAATTGAACCAGCGAGCACCTATTGGCTAGCTTCAGAAGACCATCAGCACTATTTAGAAAAGCGGACCCGACAGCGATCGCGTCAAAAGCAGGAAGGGTCTCCGTCCGGATAAACCACGGCGACATCGACAATCGCAGCCTTGCAAAAGGCTAAATTAATGGCTGAAACCTTTGCTTAATAGCTATCTCAGACGTAACAATCGCCATTCTGACACCTCCAAATTTCTGAATAGACGTGGTTCAATCGCGATCGTTCATTGGAAAATCAGCGGCGATTTACACTAATCTCAGATCTTGCACTAAAATCCTTAAGCCTTACTGAGTCTTGGTTGTATGAGAATGTTGATAGTCCTGAATGCGTAAGGATGCTTGAAACTCTCCGACTGCAACAGTTTAATCGCATTACTCTTCGTATAAAAGCATCTCAGTAATGACAGCAGGCAAAGAGCACAACGTTGATTATTTCGTAGACACTTAACCCATATTGCTATCAAACGGGTGAAAACCAGATATCTACGTATTCTTAGCGAAGTTGCTCTAAGCTTTGAAAACCTTGTATGCAAGTGGTCATGCTGATCCTTACCTCTTATGGACTACCCATTTTTAAGGGGACTCGTCCATAACTACGAATCGCGCTCAGAGGATGTTGAGGATGAGACGGTTAAGAATATTCGGCGCGTCGTGCGGCAGATTCGCAGTACATTTTGGCTCTTTCGCGAGGTGCGACGCTACGGGGCCGACTGTATTGTCATCGGGCCAGAGGATGTGCGCGATCGCTTTGCCCAAGACGCGATCGCCATGGCCCGGCACTACCTGGATGAAGCGCCTTGATCACTTGAGGCATATTGATTGGCGCTTTTCGTTGTTTTAGTAGCTCGGCAATGAGCGGGTTCAACGCTTGGACACAGTGGGCATGAGGCTGACCTTTGGTAAATCGCGACATACTCCCAAAATTACGAGAACTGGGGTACGAGCTGACCCACTCCAGAGAGCTGATAGTTGGGGTGGTAAGCAAAGCGTGGGAGATCTTCTGGCTGGGTGACGCCGCTAAACACCAAGACCGTTTCAATCTCTGACTCAATGCCCGCAATAATATCGGTGTCCATGCGATCGCCAATGATGGCCGTGTCCTCCCGGCGAGCTCCTAACTGTTTAAGACCATGCCGCATCATGAGCGGATTGGGTTTACCAACACAGTAAGCCGTTACCCCCGCTGTCAGCTCAATCGGAGACAGTAGCGCACCAGTGGCTGGAATAATTCCTTTCTCCGAGGGAGCCGTGACATCTGGATTGGTCCCAATTAGTTTTGCACCTTGCTGCACCAAAAAGCAGGCCTGTTCTAGCTTTTCGTAGCTATAGCTACGAGTGTCACCCACGACAACATAATCGGGAGCGGTATCGTTAATGGAAAATCCAGCCTCATATAAGGCGTTGATGAGTCCCGGTTCTCCCACTACAAAAGCACTGCCACCCGGTTTCTGCTGAGCCAAGAAAGTAGCCGTAGCTAAGGCACTGGTGTAGAAGTTATGGGTTGACACCTCTATCCCCAATCGGCTGAGCTTCTCTTTTAGCTCGCGTGGCGAACGCTCACTGCTGTTAGTCAGAAACAAAAATTGCTTGTCGTTTTGGTGTAGCCAATCGACGAACTCAAGGACCCCTGGGAGCAGGCGATTGCCATGATAGAGAACACCGTCCATATCGCAGAGGAAGGCTTGTTTATCCTGAAGCGGTTTGAGCGCAATGGGATCAGTCATCATGGCTATTGGTACCTAAACAGAACATCTCGCATTTTAGGTGTCTGCTGAAAAAAAAATCGGTTTAAGATGTCCGCAGCCTGGAAGACAACTGCAACCGTCAATATAAGATGCTGATAAAACCCCTCCGAAAGAGTAGCGCTTCTACTTACTTATTCCGGGGTTTTGTCCAATAGCAGGGGTCGCTGTTGCGCAAGAGAGATCGCGCAACACCCCTGCTGTTGAGAACTTGAGGCTAGCTGCAACAAGCGGAGACGCGATATCACTGCGGTATCGCCGAACCACAGAGGACTGCTGCCATGAATACCACTAATATTTCAATCACTCAGTCAACCGCTCACTAGCGCCGCCTGAGAGCGATTCACCTCCGGTGAGGCTTCGCCAACGTCAAACAACCTGGTCATCGAGTTGGGCTATCTAGAGCACTGCTTTGCTGAGGGCCTGCAAGATACCAACGTACAGACTGCCGCAACTGGCATTGATACGGCGATTCACCTCCGGTGAGGCTTCGCCAACGATTGCCTGAACGAGCATTTGTCTCGCTAGTCGCTAAACCGACTACCACTATCTGCCAACAGCGTCTCCTTACCTGGTGGTGAGGGGCTTCTTTATGAGGTATGAAGCCGCTGCGTGACCTGCACCGGCACTCAGGTCTTCTTGCGATTCTCCTCCGGAGTGGCTCCGCCAACGCTCAGCTTTCTCATAAAGGGATTAAATCAGACTTATTTTCAGGTCAGGCAGGGCTCAGGGGCGGGCTTCACTATAGAACTCAAGATGATTGAAACGCTAAATCACCCCCCAAAAAAACAAAGGAGTTCAAATCATGAAACGCATTGCATTCGCCCTCACTGCTCTGACCGCTGTTTCCATCGCTGTTGTCCCCGCTAGCTACGCTGCCCCTAATTTCGACGAACTGCGTCAAGAAAACCTGGACAAAGATGCAGTGGACTTCGACGAACTGCGCCGCGAGAATCTCGACAAGGATGCGGTGGAAACGCTTCAAGTCAAAGCGATTGACTTCGACGAACTGCGCCGCGAGAATCTCGACAAGGATGCGGTGGATTTCGACGAACTGCGCCGCGAAAACTTGGACAAGGACGCTGTTTATGAAATCCTAGCCGCTGTTGACTTTGACGAACTGCGTCGCGAGAACCTCGATAAAGATGCAGTGGACTTCGACGAACTGCGTCGTGAAAACTTAGACAAGGATGCCGTCTACAAAGTTGTGGCTGCTGTTGACTTTGATGAGCTCCGCCGGGAAAACCTGGATAAGGATGCCGTAGACTTCGACGAGTTGCGTCGTGAAAATCTCGATAAGGACGCTATCGCCACCGTTTAGACGATAGACTCTCTCCCTCTTTCCTGTCGGGCAACGACGTTCCATTCCACACACACTCATTTGCCCCCTGATCTTGTATTAAGGGGGCTTTATTCCAGTTTGGTGACCGAACTCCGCGAGAGTCAATCATCTTGCACCAGAAGGCTCTGATCGCATCGACGGTTAGAGCCTTTCTTAATTAGATGAGCGATCGCTTTTACAAAGATTAAAATTATGCTGAGGATGAATATTTAGAATAATTTTACTGGGGATAAGTTGGTTGAATACGAGTTGAGAATTAAAGAATAATATTTAAAAGAATAACAGCACCCAGAACGGTTATTTTGAGTGACTTCCTTACCAAGTTAAAGCTTTCTTAGAGTGGTTAGGATAATCACTTTTTCAGGACTGAGCCTTGTGATACCTAAACCCTAGCTCTCTGCTGTCAATTTGAGGAAATATCAAATACCTGATTGGATGCTGTTATTGTTGATGACGTTTCAGACGTTAAATCGATATCAAACCTCCTCTTTAACGTGAACTGAACGGTCATGTAGCGTCAGAGCTTTTCGCTCCTTAATTACTAGAGTACTGCACAAGAGAAGCGTTAGGCAGAGTTGCAAACAAAGTTCATTTTCCGTCTGATGAATTCGCATGGGGTAGAGCTTCTTTGGTGCCAATATTCTTCTGATGACGCCTCATGTCAGCTGAAAGGCGCGATCGCCTGGAGCAGGAGCGAACGCTGCAAGCCTACCGGCCAAGCATCATCAATCGAGAGTTGTCCGAAGACTTCCATCCTGAACCGCCGCTGTTTGGCTCGAAAGCGACTGTCGAACTGGAGATGACAGACCGCGCAAAGGGCCTTGAGATTGCAGGGGAGCTTGATTGCTGGGCTGCTGGTCGAGGTGAACCACCCTCAAGCGATAGCATCGGGGAGCCGCTTCAAACTTAGCGGGTCGAGGTGCGCGCGATCGCCCCCAGGTCTTCACCCATTTGAAGAAGTCGACCAACGGCTCACTAGGTTAGCGGTAGGGCCGCCAACACTGCTCACAACACCATTGAGCTGGGTGTTTGATCTGAAGCGCAAGGCTTTCCCAACTGCCTGGATACTTGGCCCGAATGATTGGTATGGCAACCTGCGTCACTCATCGCCCGCTAGGATAGTTGACTCAAAAGAAGATAGAGCATTTGATCTAAGACATGCAGCATGGCCTAAACAGGGTGCTCGGCGTTGGCGGAGCCACTTCTGCGAAGTATCGTTTTCGAAAAGCTTTAGCGTTGCCTAATTGAGGACATTGCACCGACAACCTTTAAAACAAAAAGTCGGGTTGAAGAGTTCCCGAGGGAGTCTTCAGCCCGACTAGTGCTCAAGGAGCACACGCGAGTCTACAGGATGTTTTCAGAATGGCTCAGGCAATTCATCACCGCCATAGGGATAAGTTCAGATTTATTCAGGCATCACTCAAACTTCAGTATTTATACGTAAATATTGATTTAGAAAACACTAGAACATTAGCGGCAAATTAAACACCCCTAACGCACCAGGCATCAGGGGTGTTTGCTGTAGCGGACTCCGTATATTCGCGGTGTGGTCTGAACACCAGATGATTTCATCATGACCGAGCATGGTCATTACAGTAAAGAGGAAGCCCGTAGATTTATGGAAACGAGATAAAACCCGATGCTGGTATAAAGTTTGTTCCTGAGTTCGACATGGCGGCGACTGCAGCAACTGATCGACGAAACCTTAAGCCCTCGTCAACCCATCGTCTAGGTATTGAACCGCCCCTGTGTCTGATAGTGGGAAACTGGTCATCTGCGTTCACAGCCAATCCCGTCATCATCCCCATCAAAGCCGTGCGGGTCAAAGTCAGTTAACTCCGCCGGTCTGTCAGCATCAGTCGGCAGGTAAACGCGAAAACGCCTTTCGGTAATGTCCCCACAGTCTAAATCTGGCGGCGCTGGGGGAATGCAAACCTCGGCATAAGCGGGGTCACAGTTCTGCCCCGTCGCATTCGGTTGAGCCATTGAGACCATGGATGACTGGATTGAGGTGATTAGGCTAGCGATCAGTAACGTCATCAGCGGGGCCAACTGGTTTTATACAAACTATTATTCTCGACCTGCCAATCTAGAACCGGACAATTCCTAACGATGCCGATGGGGCTGCCAGATGCTGACGGTGGGAATCTCCTCCCAATGGGTGGTGTAGCGCTGGGAAAAATACTCCGATCGCATCTGCCAGGACGGATTGAGGCCCATCGCTCCAAACTTCACCGCATCCGGCTGTAGCTTCCGGTTCAAACCGTCAATTGCCGCCATCAAGCGATCGCGTTTCTCAGTGTTGACTGGAGCGGCAAAGAGGCTGCCCTGAACTGCCCCCGCCGGGGATAACTCAGTGGCGATCACCTTCGCCTTAAGATACTCATACCCCGGCTGGAACGCCGCCTCTGCCAACTGCAGCGCCGCCGGTATCAGCACCGCAGTGTCATTCGTGGGTGGGTCCAGTTCCACCGAACGCGCCGCAACATAATGGTCACGGTCTCGGTAATAGCTGGTGCGCATCGACACGACAAACTGACGCGCCACCAACCCATCATCCCGCAGCTTTTCCGCACAGCGAGTGGTGTAAGTTGCCACTGCCTCTTTGATGTCTGACAGTTCAGTGACTAAATGACCGAAGGAACGCGACACAATCCGCATCGTCTTCGGGGCCGCCACGGGCTCCATTGAAAAGCAGGGAACGCCGCGCAGTTCCATGACTGTCCGTAGCGTCAGAATGCCAAACTGTTTTTTGATCAGCTTTTCGTTAGCCTGCTTGAGGTCCAGCACCTGCTTGATGCCCAGCGCATTAAGCTTAGCCCGCAGGTTTCTGCCAATGCCCCAGACCTCGCCGATGTCGATCGCCGCCAAGACAGCATCAATATCTTCTAACGTCTCGAAGTCGAGCACGCCCTCCATCTCTGGATTGCGCTTCGCCACCTGGGCTGCCAGCTTGGCCAGCGTCTTCGTCTTAGCGATGCCCACTGAAACCGGAATGCCGGTCCACTGCTGCACTGTAGTGCGGATTTGCTGACCGTAGTCTGTCAGGTCACGAT
>JBCCJU010000050.1:0-34201 GCA_039027715.1 Cyanobacteria bacterium P01_C01_bin.120 | reverse complement strand
AATCTTACCGATTCCCTTCACCTCGACGTTAAAAATTGCACAGACTAATCTGGCTGTGTTGAGAAACACAGTATGGTTTGAAGGGCAGATCGCTGATGCTAGTTCTGTCCTCAGATTTCGCAGTCTCACATCATTGTCATGTCTCAACCGACGATTGAATCCATCCTGCAAGAAAAGCGCCTGTTTGAGCCCCCATCTGAGTTTTCCGCCGCTGCCCGCATCAAAAGCATGGCGGCATATCAGGAACTCTACGATCGAGCGGCGGCTGACCCCGCAGCCTTTTGGGCAGAACTGGCAGAACAGGAGCTGCACTGGTTCAAAAAGTGGGATACCGTACTCGACTGGCAGCCGCCCTTTGCCAAGTGGTTTGTCGGCGGCAAGCTCAACCTTTCCTACAACTGCCTTGATCGGCATCTGACCACCTGGCGACGCAACAAGGCAGCGCTGATTTGGGAAGGAGAACCCGGTGATTCGCGCACGCTCACCTACGGCGAACTGCACCGCGAAGTCTGTCAGATGGCGAATGTGCTGAAAGAATTGGGCGTGCAGAAGGGCGATCGCGTTGGCCTGTATATGCCGATGATTCCCGAAGCGGCGATCGCCATGCTGGCCTGCGCGCGCATTGGCGCGCCCCACACGGTGATCTTTGGCGGCTTCAGTGCCGAGGCATTGCGCGATCGCCTCAACGATGCCGAGGCTAAGGTCGTGATTACAGCAGACGGCGGCTTCCGCAAGGATAAGGTGATTCCCCTCAAAGCGGCAGTGGACAAAGCACTGGAAAATGATGCCGCTCCCAGCGTCAAACACGTCCTCGTTGTCCAGCGCACGCAAGCAGATATCCCCATGGTGGAAGGGCGCGATCGCTGGTGGCACGACCTCCAGCCCACCGCCTCCGCTGACTGCCCTGCCGAGGAGATGGACGCCGAGGACATGCTGTTCATCCTCTACACCAGCGGCACCACCGGCAAACCCAAGGGCGTTGTCCACACCACGGGCGGCTACAACCTCTACACCCACATGACCTTTCAGTGGACCTTTGATCATAAAGATACGGACGTTTACTGGTGCACCGCCGACGTCGGCTGGATTACTGGCCACAGCTACATCGTCTACGGCCCGCTGTCCAACGGCGCCACTAGCCTGATGTACGAGGGCGTGCCGCGTCCGTCAAATCCCGGCTGCTTTTGGGATGTGGTGGAAAAGTACGGCGTCAACATTTTCTATACGGCGCCGACGGCCATCCGCGCCTTTATGAAAATGGGCGACCAGGAACCCAACGCCCGCGACCTGTCTTCCCTGCGCATTCTTGGCACCGTCGGCGAACCGATTAACCCCGAAGCGTGGATCTGGTACAACGATGTGATCGGCGGCGGCAACTGCCCCATTGTCGATACCTGGTGGCAAACGGAAACTGGCGGCTTTATGCTGACGCCGTTACCCGGCGCCACGCCGACCAAACCCGGCTCCGCCACCAAACCATTCCCTGGCATCCTGGCCGATGTGGTGGATTTGGCAGGCAATCCCGTCGGCGACAACGAGGGCGGCTATCTGGTGGTCAAGCATCCCTGGCCCAGCATGATGCGCACGGTCTACGGCGATGACGATCGCTTCCGCCGCACCTACTGGGAGCACATTACCCCTAAAGACGGCAAGTATCTGTACTTTGCTGGCGACGGCGCCCGCCGCGATGAAGACGGCTATTTTTGGGTAATGGGCCGCGTTGACGATGTACTCAGCGTTTCCGGTCACCGCCTGGGCACGATGGAAATCGAATCGGCCCTAGTGTCGCATCCCGCCGTCGCCGAAGCCGCCGTCGTCGGGCGCAAGAATGAGATTACCGGTGAAGAGGTGTTCGCCTTTGTCACCCTGGAAAGTACTCACGCCCCCAGTGATGGCCTACTCGGTGAGCTGAAACAGCATGTGGTGCAGGAAATTGGCGCGATCGCCCGCCCCGCCGACATTCGCTTTGCCGACGCGCTGCCGAAAACGCGATCAGGCAAAATCATCCGCCGCTTCCTGCGCAACCTCGCCAGCGGTGAAGACATCGTCGGCGACGCCACCACCATGGAAGATCAAAGCGTCCTCGACAAACTCCGCCAGGGCGCGTAGGTTGCTCAGAACCTCGACTTCTCCAAGAAGCTTGCGTCCTAGGTGTTGTCGCAGAGCTACGGCAAAATTGCCCGGGTGATGGGATGCCTAAAGCTCCCCCCATTTCGCCTTTACCTGATCAAACCTGACTCAGCCATTCGCCGCTTCCAACACTGTCAGCAGGTTCAAAATACCTAGCAGCTTGCTGGGTAGAACATTGGCTTCCTGTTCAATATGAACATGGTGAGGAAAGGTTTCCACATCAGGAAAGTGTGGCGCGTTATCCCAGCGTTTCCGCAACTGGGTTTTAGTAGAATCCATCCACTGATAACGATAACGCTGCTGCTCAACCTGCGCTTCGCAGACAACGAAAAATTCGGCTGCCTCCACAAAGTCCCCGTTGTTTAGGGTCAACCGTACCCTGATATGTCCTCAATCGCTTAATCTCATTTCATTGACTAACGCCCACTCGGCCACCACAGAGCTTTGGTTTAAGGCTGACTTAATCCGTTCAAGATCGGCCTTGGGCGATGCCGTCACTGAGCGACGTCCTCAGCCGGCTGCAACATTTCATAGAATCCAGCCCATTCGATATAGTCTTCGGCATCGCCCAAGGAGCCATTCATAAACTGGGCGTAAAAGTCGTCGCTATTCAACCCGTAGCGTTGTTCATACTGATGCAGTTTGTGTCGAATTTCGTAGCGGGTTTGGGCTTCCTCAAAGCGGCGAAAGAGAAGCTGTCGTTCTTCTATTGACAGGGCTAGGAGGGTTTGCACTAGCCCATCAATCAGTTGGGTGTTGAGAACCTGAGTTGATGTCATCATTGGCTTCCTCCGGTGGCGGATGTGTTTAATTATGGCTAAATTCCGAGTTCTCTGTTCAAGCCAATCGCGTCTCCCCGGTCATAATCTTGGCGAGCGGCTTGGACATCATCCAGAATGCCAGGGATTCTGGCAATTTCTGCCGTCTCCATCAGCGATTCCCATTCCGCTTGGCTCAGCAAAACGTAGCTCTGATCATCCCGGACAATGGTGACACCTTCCTGAACTTGATTGACGCGATCGCAGAGCTCATCAAGATGGGCTTTGGCGTAATCAGCCGTCACGTGATGCATGGTTTTTATCTCATGGCTAGAACATTTTAGGCGACTGAAACCGTCCCCGGAGGAGTTCGGGAATCGACCTGATCGTATTGTAAACCCAGCTTTCATGACGGCAGACAAGGGGAACGTTGCCTGTACAGGATTCTGAATTTTGCATTCTCAATTTTGAATTACTCACTGCGGAGCTGCTGCAAAATCGCCTGGGTAGTGGGATGGTCGGAGAGCTGATCGGCCTGCCCCGCCGCCACCGCCGCGCGAATCATGCCCAGGAAGTTGTTGAAGCCCGTTTCTTGATAAGGATGCTCTGTGGGTAAGGTCTTGGACAAAATATCCAGGCACCGCTGGAAGAGGGGTTCCGCCTCGCCATAGCGCCCCTGAGCCTCGTACAGCCCTGCCAAATTATTCAGGCTGTTGGCCACATCGGGATGGTCGGCCCCCAACTGCTGCTCACGGATCGACAGCGATCGCTGGAAGAGGGGTTCGGCCTCGCCGTAGTGCCCCTGGGCATAGTACAGCAACGCCAGATTATTCAGGCTCTGGGCAACGTCGGGATGGTCGGCCCCCAACTGCTGCTCACGGATCGACAGCGATTGCCGGTGGAGGGGTTCGGCCTCGCCGTAGTGCCCCTGGGTCTCGTACAGCAACGCCAGATTATTCAGGCTGGTGGCGACACTGGGATGGTCGGCCCCCAACTGCTGTTCACGGATCGACAGCGATCGCTGGAAGAAGGGTTCGGCCTCGCCGTAGTGCCCCTGGGCATAGTACAGCTCCGCCAGATTATTCAGACTGCTTGCCACATGGGGATGGTTGGCCCCCAACTGCTGCTCACGGATCGACAGCGATCGCTGATATAGCGGTTCAGCCTCGTCATAGCGCCCCTGAGCATTGTACAGCCCCGCCAGATTATTCAGGCTGGTGGCCACATCGGGATGGTCGGCCCCCAACTGCTGTTCGTAGATGTGCAGCGATCGCTGATATAGCGGTTCAGCCTCGTCATAGCGCCCTTGGGCCTTGTACAGCCCTGCCAGATTATTCAGGCTGGTGGCCACATCGGGATGGTCAGCCCCCAACTGCTGCTCACGGATCGACAGCGATCGCTGAAAGAGGGGTTCGGCCTCGCCATAGCGCCCCTGGGCCTTGTACAGCGCCGCCAGATTATTCAGGCTGTTGGCCACATCGGGATGGTCGGCCCCCAACTGCTGCTCACGGATCGACAGCGATCGCTGGAAGAGGAGGTCGGCCTCGCCGTAGCGCCCCTGAGCTTGGTATAGCGCCGCCAGATTATTCAGGCTAGCAGCCGATTGAGGATGCTCCTCTCCCAAAGATTTATTCTCAATTTCCAGACATCGTAGTCGTAGAGGTTCGGCCTCGCCGTAGCGCCCCTGATAGTAGTACAGCAATGCCAGATTATTCAGGCTGATGGCGACGTGGGGATGGTCGGCCCCCAACTGCGCTTCTCGGAGTTTGAGGGCTTGGCGATACAGCGGCAACGCTTCGCGATAGCGCCCCTGCTTTTCATACACCCGGGCCAAGCGATCCAGACTGTAGGCCAAATCGGCGGAAGCATCGAGCTTGAGGCTGCCTAGCCAACCTTCAAATTCCCCCGCCAGTTCCCGCAGGTCGCGCTGGGCGCTGGCTTCGGCCAAGGTTTCTAAGGCGGGGAGCAAATAGGTTTGCAGCAAGTCTGCATCGGCGGCCCCAGCTTGTCGGGCCTGGTGAAACTGCGCCACTAAATTCTGTGCCCGTTGACGGGCATCGTCGATATTGGCGGTGGGGGTGTCGGTAGCGAGGTTCAGCGCCGAGGCGTCGGTGGGGGCGACAGACTCCGTCAACTGTAAGCGCTGGCTAAACCAACTGTTGAGGTCGGGCATGGCGTGAATCGCCGTTTGCATAATGGCAGGGGTAAACCACCAAATCTGCCGCAGAGGCAGGGCGGCAAAGCGCTCCCGATTAAAGTTCACCACCCGCAGGGCATCGGGCCAGGCGGCCTGATGATGAAAGGCCGTCGCAAACCCGGTAATGGACACGACGCTATGGGGCGCCGCTGCCGCCACCTGCTCTAACTGTTGCAGCAGGCCTGCCACGACGGTATCGGCGGCCTGGTTCGACGGCAGCGCCACCGCCGTCACGGCAATCGCGTCGCGAGCGAGCTGCGCCTGCAACTGCTGTAAAACGTCCTGACGGGCAAATTCGGAGCTGTATTCCACCCGCACTAAGCCCTGGGGATTGCGCCGCGCCCACAGGGTCAGGCGACCGGCAATGTCGACCATGCTGCCCGGTGGTCGGGACGACTCAGAGGCTACCACCCGGCACCTCCCCGGAGGCTAGTCGCTCAACCCGGCCTTGCCCCGCCAACACCTCCACCACCAGGGGATGCACCCCAAACCAGCGCTGCCCGTTGAACTCCTGCACGGCGCGGGCATTCAGCAACGAATAGAGCACGGGGTCGGGCACCTGTGCCCCCTTGTCGCCGCTGTATACCGCCTGCAGGCGCTCGGCTTTCTGTGCGTAGGTAATGTCTTCTTGGTCAAAGGGGCTTTGGCCCAGCCGCCGCTCATATTCACTGCGCAAATTGACAATGGCTCCAGTGATGTCCGCCGCGCCAATCTTGGGGTCTGAGTCATCCCGCAGCAGGGCACTGTCCGCCGCATAGTTCACCAGGGCAAACAAATCTCGCAGGTTGCCCCCCGATGCCACGATCGCCCGCATCATCTGCCCCGGCGCAAACAGGTCAATGTCCATCCGCGCCTGCAAAACCGCCACCAGGGCTTGGCGGCCCCCCGCGTTCGGTTGATGATCGGCGGTGTAAACCGGGGTGTCGGGCAGCACAAAGCTACAGTCGGTAGCAAAGGGCAGTTGAGCCCCATCGGTGGAGTAATACAGCCCAATGGGCAGGTTGAAGATCAGATGTGTCCGCAAATCTTGAAAAATGTTGGCGTAGGTGATGAACAGCTCCTCGATGCGGGTGCTGGGAATGCCAGCACGGTCAAAATCTTCGCCAATCAGCAACCACTGTTTCCCCGTCGCCGCCCGCAGCAGCCCATTGCACTCATCGAGTAATTTATTCGCCACCGCAATCAAGGAAGACAGCCGACTTACCCGATATTCGACCACCTTGCTTTCACGAGTCGAGGCATACTTGATTTCCCCTTTCAAGGCGGCAAACAAGCCCAAAATCTGGCCCCACAGGGAGTCAGCTTTGACCCCGGCCCCCGCTTCCACGCTGGCCGCCATTTCTCGTGCTTCGGTGCGCACCCGTTCCTCTGAAGCAAACCAATCCCAGATTTCCTTTAACCGATAGTCCGATGGGGGATGTCCGGTGCCGCCCTCGGCCACGGGCTTAGCCGTTTGCTCTGCCACCTCCGCCATCAGCAGCAACACCACATCTAACGGGCGAAAGTTGCTGGGGTCGAGCGCCGTCACCGCACTAAACCGCACCGCCTGAAACTCTCCCTTGACCTGTTCAATCAGTCGCGACAGCTCCGTCGATTTACCCACCCCGCGATGCCCCATCACGCAAGCCTTAAAGGGAATGCCATCTTGCGCCGCGCGATTCAACCGCAGCCGAATCCGCCGCATTTTGTCACCACCGCGCGTTTGGTTAATCGCCTCTTGATAAAACGCCGCCAGGGTCTCCGGGGTATCCAGCGGCTCCGGCCTCAAGGTTTTGTAAATCTCGTCGAGAGACTGGGCGGCGGTGGTTTGCAGCATGGGCGATCGCGGCTTTGCAACAACATGTCATTAATCCTATGCGATTCTACAATCAGATCATTCAACAAGTTTGGCAGCGATCGCTTCAGCATCATGGCTCCTCTCAACCGGCCAAAGAATCGGTAAACTGTAGTGCCCTCCCATGACAACCACCAGAGAGCTCAGCACACTCTGGCAGCAGGTATTCCGGATTCTCAGGCTCTGGTTATGAATCAGCTTAAATTTGCCCTCGGCCCCTACGAAATCTTTGCTGGCATTATTGGCGGCTCGCCCCTCGTTTTTGCCGTCTTTCTAATTTTTAATCCAGCGGGCAGCCTGCAAGAGCTGTTTTTAATTTTCAAAGCCAATCTCACGACGCTGCTGATTCTGTTAGGGGCTTTTTTTAGCTATATCTTGGCAGGGTCAATTCAGAGCCTTTCGTGGAAGTACTTCGCATTTGTGTGCGACCGGCTGGGGCGCAGTTATTTTTACTTTGGGGACATGATCATGCAAAAGCATGCCCAGCTACCCGTCGATAAACCATTAGGCGCGATCGCTGATATGGAGTTTGAAGATCGGCTTGTGCTGCTGCTGCGCGATCGCATTGGCATTCCCAAACAGCAGCGCTGGCTTGATGATCGCCTCGCCTCATATCTCAAAGCCATCGGCAGTCAGGCTCCGGCCTCAGCGGAATTGCATTTGGCCAACCACATCATGTATCGCAACTTATCACTGGGATTTATGCTGCTAGCCGTCGCGTTTTTGATCAATCTTTTGAGAACGCAATCTTCCCTGTTGAATCAGCTAATTTTTATAGCCTTACTGCTTTTCATGGCCTATACGGCATTTTTCCGAGCCCTTTCTTTTAAGAAGTGGCACAATCGAGAGCTGTTGATGGGCTTCTATTTCTCGACCTGTCAGTAACAGCAGCGACAGGCGCACCATGGCCAAAGCTGGGTAGGCCGCTGCAATTGTTTGGTCGGCAAATGGATAGCGAGAGCCATCTGTCCACTTCTGCGAGCAAATGGCTCTCGCGAATTTTGTCAGCGCACGGTTAGTCGATATATTCCACTACCGCCCCTGTTTCATAACGGACTTTGGGGGCACCGGCGAGGCGATCGTCCTCCGCGCGATATCCCAGCGTACAGAGCACTGCTGTAGCGTAGCCCTTTTCCGGCAGTCCCAAAATCTCATCAAACTTGCTGGGAATGAAGCCTTCCATCGGACAGGCATCCAGCCCCAACATGGCAGCACTGTACATTAAGAAGCCCAGCGCAATATAGACCTGCCGCGTGGCCCATGCTTGGGCATCGAAAGGAAAAGGGGGATTTTGCAAAAAGCCCTTGATGGCATTTTCGAGCCCTGACAGCTGCTCCCGGGAAACTCCCTGCACCTCGACAGCTCGCTCGATATAGCGGTCGACATCGCTGTTATCAATATTTTGCTTCGCTGCTAAAACGACAAAATGAGAAGCGTCCACCACTTGCGATTGATTGAAAGCATGCTCCTGCAGTTGCTGACGCAGCTCGGTGTTGCGAATGACGAAAAATTTCCAGGGCTGTTGACCAAAGGATGACGGAGACAGCACTAAACTTTGTTCCAACGCTTTCCAAACCTCGTCTGAAATTGGCTTGCTGGCATCGAATTTTTTAGTTGCATAGCGCCAGTTAAGCTGCTGCAAAACCTGATCTGGTGTCAGAATGGCATGATTCATAAAGTTGAAGATGAGTAGCTAATGTTGACAAGTTGCCTAAGAAAAGCGGCTTTCAGCAATGGCAAAGACATCAATCGACCATTGGCCTTACAAATGTAAACCGATCGTGGTAACCGTGCGTCCGACCTTTGATAGAGGGGCGATCGTTGCACCCAGCCAGATTGATGACTGAAGCTGGGGCAAGGCTTAAGGCTTTGCGGGTGAATAAAAGACCTGATTAGTAACAGGGTGGTTGGGTGGTTGGGCGGCAGATTAGAAGAGGGTGATTGGGATGTTATTAATTTGCCCATCCCTGATTTCTCTCGGCTCTAAATCTTTGGCGCACCGGGTATTCTGCTATCGTCCCGTCGGTCCAAGATTACCCGGAATTATAAATTCGCTGAAATAGACCCGGGTTTTGCGCACTGCCAACAACCAGGTCGCGCAGGTGCTCAAAGGCCCAGAGATACAGCGGCGTGGTGGCATGGGCCGCCAGGTTGCGGAACTTGCTGATTTGGTCGAGATAGGTGGCGGCCTCCTGGGCATTAGCCTGGAGCCACTGCCCCATAGGATGTTCCCATTGGACAAAAAAGTCTGTCAGTAGGGTGCGATCGCTCTGGCTCAACGTTTGACGTGACTTGGCGGTGAAATACAGTTGGTCGTCGCTGGGAGGCGTCGCGGTTTCCAAAGCGGGCGATCGCACAGTGGTCCAAGTTTCTGCCAGCAAGTGAGCCGCTGGACCAAGGGTGTATTGGCGGCCTGGCCCAAACTGCACAGTGCCCAATTCAGAACGGCCATGCTGCAGCAAAAAATCGTACAGGCCATCAAAGCAAGGTTGAATGACTTCTCGCTCCACCACAAACCCTAAGCGCAGTCCGGCTTCGCTATAGTCGGCGGTATGAATATCGCTGCCGTCTGCCGCATTTAACGCGACATGCTTGTACGCAGCGTACAGATCTTTTTGGCTTGGGGGTTGCAAGCAATACCAAATTTGATCGCTGATGGCTTCGCGCACCGCCCGCTTAATTGCCTTGGGATCAAGGGTGGGGGTTGGCCGGTGCATCTGCTGTTTCAAGGTTTCGATGCGAGCTTCTTGAGTTTGCATCGCCGTGGCCTGCGCCTGAACGGTTTCCTGCAGCGCCTGCAATTGCTGCTGGTCGGCAGTCGAAACCTGATCACTCGGCGCTTTCAGCAAGGCAATCTGCTGGTTTAGGGTGGCAATGTGCCGATCTTTATCGGCTAGCAGTTCGTCTTTTTCTAAAATTAGGTGGGTTTGTTGACGAATTTCGAGGGCATCCAGCCCCGCCCGCAGCAGGTTGAAATAGTGAGTTTCGCGAATATCAACCGGGCGGGCCGGTGCACCAGGCAGGCAGAGATAGCCCTGACGCTCCGGCAGCAGCACGACAAACACCTGTCCCTCCTGATTTTGAATTTCGAGACGGCGAGCCTTATTTTCTCGCACGATGCGGGCTTGATAATGACGTCGGCTAAAGTCGAAATCGGCGCAGTTAATGACTCCGTCTAGGCGCGATGCTGTGGGCAGGGGATCATAGTCTGCTGCTGGAGCTCCGGCTGCTTCACTGACAGTGCCTGAAAAATCAGGGGCGATCGTCATCTGATCAACCGCGCCATTGCTTTGAAAAGGGATCTTGGGAGGCTGTTTTTCCGCTTCCGTGTCTAGTGCGGTTGGCCCGGGCGACTGGGATAGCAGTTGAGTTGGCGATCGCACTCCCACGAGTTCCAGCTGCAGGGTCGTGTTGCCCCGCCACTCGTTGGGTTTAAGTTTATAGGCAATGTCCAGTCGGTCGGGTAACGGACAATAGCTGCCCCAGCGCCAGGCGATCGCCTCCAGTCGCTGGTCAGCATCATCTGCGACGGTCAGTTTCAGATGGGCTTTAGTCTGCCCCATTAGCCGCTGCTCTACCACTCGGACGTTAGGCGTCCAAAAAATTGGGTCGGGGTTGCCAATGCCGCAGGGATGCAGCTGATCAATTTGGTCGTACAGGTCAAAGGTAATTTGGTCGAGGCTAGCCCGCACGTCCACCGTAATCAACGGTTTCAGATGTTCCGGCTGAAGGGTTTGATTGGCAAAATTAACCAAGCGCGATTTGACCTGTCGCAGGTGCTTGGCCGGAAAGGAAAAGCCCCCCGCCGCTCTGTGGCCGCCAAACTTGGCCATCAGGTCGTGGCAGTTTTGCAAAGCATCGAACACGTTAAATTCGGGAATACCCCGCGCCGAGCCGCGAATCTCCTTCTGGTCAGGGTCTTCATAGGTGCAGATAAATACAGGCACGCCGTAACGTTCAACTAGGCGTGAGGCGACGATACCAATCACGCCATGGTGCCAGTCTGGCTGCAGCACCAACAGCACACGATCGCGCGCTAGGTTGACCGTCCCGGCAGCGATGTCGGCTTCTACTCCAGCAACTGCCTCCGCTTCAATGCGCTCGCACAGGGCCCGTCGCTCCTGGTTCGCCTGCTCGCACTCTAGCGCCCGCTGCAGCGCCACATCCACGTCATCAGTGGTGAGCATCTCAATTACCACTTGCGGATCGCCAATGCGACCCACCGCGTTGATACGCGGCCCCAGGCGAAAGCCAATATCTTCAGGCTTTAAAGAGTCGTCCTCGTTATCGAGTCCAGCGACCTTAATCAAAGCTTTGACGCCGATGAGCCGCGAATGGGGCAGCAGGCGCAGTCCCCGCCTCACCCAGCGACGATTCACCCCGGTGAGGGCTGCTAAATCGGCGATCGTCCCCAGGGTAAACAGCTCCAGCAGCGGCGCAGTAAGGTCTTGAATGCGCCCCATGCTCTGAGCTAAGCACACCGCCAAAATATAAGCCACACCGACACCAGCCACGCCGTAGTAAGGCGAGTCGGGGGCAATCAGTTTCGGATTCAAGATGGCATGGGCAGGGGGAATCTCGGGCGGCACGTCATGGTGATCGGTGATGATTACCATGAGGCCGAGTTCACGGGCATAGGCCACGGGTTCCACCGCTGCAATGCCGTTATCTACCGTCAGAATGATGCTGACGCCATCAGCAAAAAATTCTTCCACGATGCGGTTGTTGATGCCGTAGCCCTCCTGCATCCGGCTAGGAATCGCATAGTCGACGTTGGCGCCCAGCGATCGCAGGGCCCGCAGCAGCAGTGCCGTGCTCGTCATGCCGTCAGCATCGTAGTCGCCACAAATGGCAATCTTTTCGCCGGCGGCGATCGCCTGCAGCAAAATCTCAATGCTTTGAGCTAAATCGGGAAATTCATCGAGCGGTGAAGGCAGCAGCAGCGCCTCGGGATTCAGAAACTCCTGGGCGGCATCTGACGTCTCGATGCTGCGATTAAGCAGCACCTGCGCTATCAGTGGTGAAAGCTGTAGCTGCTGCGCCAGTCCCCGAGCTTCGCCCTTCAGCGCCGGTTGAATTAGCCAGCGCTGGTCAGGCATAGTGGCTTGGACTTTTGAAGCTATAGCCTCAGAAGTCGATCGCGGCGGTGCCGATTTCATTTTTGCCGGTTCACTTACCAACGGCCTTACCACACCATTGCAGAGTTTAGATCGCTTGCACTAATATATCGCTTCCGCCCAAATTGGCGCGATTAGAGGCGCCGTGCAAGCGTCTTGCTGGTGACTCAAGATTTGGTGATGCCATGGGGGCTGTCATCATTTAACGGTCAAGTCCTGATGCTAGAAGCGATTCAGCCCCGGGTTAAGTTTAAGGAATGGGCGCGGCAAGTTATACCGCAGGCATTCTAATTTTAATTGGTGGCGCGCCTTAAGCGGCCCCTGATTTTTCAGAAAATAGCACTAACACCGTTTTAATAATCAGCTTGATATCGTACATCAGGCTCCAATTTTCCTGATATTTCAGATCGAGCTGAATGACGTCTTCAAACTTTTTGATGCTAGAGCGGCCATTGACCTGCCATTCGCCCGTCAGCCCTGGCTTCACGTTGAGGCGCTGCCAAGCTGGCACCTCATAGTGATCAATTTCCGCTGGAGTCGGTGGGCGGGTACCCACAAGGCTCATGTCCCCCCGCAAAACATTCCAAAACTGTGGAAATTCGTCCAGACTGGTTTTGCGCAAAAAGCGGCCAACTCGCGTCACGCGGGGATCATTCTCATTCTTGAAGAGCGGGCCTTCGACCTCATTTTTGACGCGATTTTTGAGCGTTTCCGCATTAACAACCATCGAGCGAAATTTCCAAATACGAAAGCGACGGCCCATCCAGGAGCAGCGAATTTGACTAAAGAAAATTGGTCCAGGGTCGTCAATTTGAATGGCGATCGCGATGGGGACAAACAGCAGCGCCGTAATGATTAATCCCAGCATGCCACCCACAATATCCATCGCTCGTTTGGCGGTCGACCCCACGGACGGATGTGTTGCCAGAGCCCGCTGATTGACTTTGGTCGGTCGCTCGGGGGATTGGTCCTCTGGGACTGGCTGTTCGACAATGGTAAAAACTTTGTCCAAATCAGTCATGCTAAGCGCCATCATGACTTGGGAGCCCACTGCTTCGAGGCGCAGGTCAATTTGCTGCTGTGCACAAACCCGCCGGCAAATCACCAACGCCCCCAAACCGCTGCTATCCAGAAAAATGGTCTCGCTAAAGTTCAAGATTAACTGCTTGAGATTGGAGCCGTGCTGGGCTAAAAAATCTTGACAAAGTTTTTGAAAGCCAACTGCCTCATTAACTGCCAGCGTCTCGGGTAAAAAGATGATGCCAACGCCATCAGCAAAAATAGTTTTCATAGGGGGCAAGGGAAAGTTAGTGGGGGGCATGCCTGTAACCATTGCAAATAGAATCTCAGCGATAAAAAAGATTATTCATAAGTGAGGAATGTCAAGACTAGAATATGAGCCATTGCTAGCGGCAGTGCCGGATCTAGTCAATGCGGCCCTTACAACTGCGAAGATGCTTGCCCTACTGATGGTTATATAGAGGCCAATCCCTGGTGTGGGACTACAGAATGTGAGGAATGGTTCTAGGATTTTCTGGTTTAGGATGCCCAAAAAAGCCAGGAAATGCTTATGCACCGATAACTTTTGTGGGCTGCCTCTCCGACATTGCTTAGCAAATAGGACCACCACCTAGAACGATCGCTAGTCGGACTTGGTCGGTGCTTTTTTGCCCAAATCAGCGATCGCTGTTGTGGCCTGGGACACAACGACTTCTCATGCTAGTCAACAGCGCTCTGACAAAATTTGGTTGGTGCTTACAGACGGCTCATTCGTGATGCGAAAATGTCATTTCATCCCAGGTGCGATCGTGCCCAATAGATGACTGGTGACAGCCCTTAGAGCCAGCGCTTACAATCAGGTGTCCCCATTGCAGACCGACTTTATGAATGAGCTACAAGGGCAAATCCAGCAGATTGGCAAAACCCTCGGAAAAGTTGTGGTCGGTCAATCAGAAGTGATTGAGCAACTTTTGGTTGCCATGCTCTCTGGCGGACACGTCATCTTAGAAGGGGTTCCCGGCACCGGCAAAACCTTGATGGTCAAAGTGCTAGCGCAGTTAATACAGGCCGATTTTTGTCGCATTCAACTGACACCTGACATCTTGCCGTCGGATATTCTGGGGACCAACGTCTTCGACCTCAACACCCGCGACTTTACCCTCAAAAAAGGGCCTATTTTCACCCAGGTTTTGCTGGCGGATGAAGTCAATCGCACCCCTCCCAAAACTCAAGCGGCTCTGCTCGAAGCCATGGAAGAGCAGCAGGTTACCCTTGATGGCACTGGTCATACCTTGCCCGACCTGTTTTGGGTCATTGCCACTCAAAATTCCCTGGAATTTGAGGGCACATATCCTTTACCCGAAGCCCAACTTGATCGCTTTCTGTTCAAGCTGCTGGTCAACTATCCTGACCTCCAAGCCGAAAAGCAAATCTTAAAAAACACCCAATCGGGATTTGAGGCTCGGCGAGTCAATATCCAAAACTTACGGCCGATTACCAGCGAAAAAGCCATTTTAGCGGCGCGGCACGCGGTCAAGCAAATCAAAGTCGAAGACCAAATTTTGGACTATTTGCTGGCCCTAACCCAAAAAACCCGCCAGTCTCGCGATTTGTCTTTGGGTGCCTCGCCCCGCTCCTCGGTTAGTTGGCTGCAGGCCAGCAAAGCCCATGCCTGGTTAAACGGGCAAGACTACGTTACTCCCGACAATGTGAAAGCGATCGCCCCGCCGCTTCTCCGCCACCGACTCATCCTTGGCCCCGAAGCCCAGCTCGACGGCCTCACCACTGACACTGTCATTACCTCCCTGCTCAAGCAAGTCGCTGTCCCCCGGTAGTTACCCAGTCCTCACCTATGACGCCAACGCTGAAACTGTATGGACTTTTGGCATTGGGTGGGGCGATCGCCACCACCCTTGATGCTCTCAGTCCTAGCGAGAGCGTGATCTCCTTTCCGCTGGAGGCGATGCTGTTTTTCAACGGAGTCATCTTGCTACTGATGGTGGTGGATTGGGCTCAGGTGAGTGGTCAGCAGCGGGCGATCGTCAAACGAGAAGAACTCCCCCGCCTTTCCATTGGTCGCGACAATCCGGTTACGCTCAAGGTCACGGCACCAAAAGCCCGAGCCCGGCTACAAGTTTTTGATCGCTATCCGCCGGAATTCGATGAAATTCCCATGCCGCTGACGGTGACTTTGCCCGCCAAAACCGCTACCAATGTGACGTATCAAGCATTTCCCACCGAGCGAGGAGAGTATCAGTGGGGCGACATTCAGATGCGTCAGTTGGGGCCATGGGGATTAGTTTGGCGTAGTTGGACAATATCGGCCTCTCAGAAAGTAGCGGTATATCCCGATTTGGTAGGGTTGCGATCGCTGTCCATCAAACTGGCGATTCAGTCCACGGGTAATATGCGCCAGCGCCAGCGGCTTGGCATTGGCACTGAGTTTGCCGAACTGCGGGAATATGCGATCGGCGACGATCCTCGCTTTATTGACTGGAAAGCTACTGCCCGCCGCAGCGTCCCGCTAATCCGCGTACTTGAGCCAGAACGAGAGCAGTCCTTAATCATCCTGCTGGACCGTGGCCGATTAATGACCGCCAACGTCAAGGGCCTTACCCGCTTTGATTGGGGGTTGAATGCGACTCTATCCCTGGCTTTGGCGGGACTGCACCGGGGCGATCGCGTCGGCGTCGGCGTTTTTGACCGCACTATGCATACCTGGATTCCAGCAATTGGCGGACGTCAACATTTACAGCATTTAATTGAACAGCTCACCCCCATTCAGCCGGAGCTATTGGAATCTGATTATTTGGGTGCTGTAACGCGGGTCGCAACCCAACAGCATCGACGGGCGCTTGTCGTAGTCATTACCGACATTGTGGATCAGACAGCTTCGGCGGAATTGCTGACCGCTTTGACCCGGCTGAAGTCTCGTCATTTACCCTTTTGCGTCACCCTGCGCGACCCGCTGGTCGATGTTCAAGCCCATGAGTTTATGGCTGATGTCACCGCCGCCTATGGTCGCGCTGTCGCCCTGGATTTATTGGAGCAGCGTCGGGTAGCCTTTGCCCAATTGAAGCAGGTCGGAGTACTTGTGTTGGATGCCCCCGCCGACCAAATCACCGACTCGCTGGTGGAAGATTATCTCCGCGTCAAGGCCCGGAACCGGCTGTGACATTCGTAAACATCGAGACGGGTGTCATCGACGCGACTGGATTTGGACATACTTATGTTCAACTGGGCAACAATCAGCGAACTGAGCTAATTATGTCAACATCAGCAATTGTGGTCTTGACTAAGTTTCTTCTGCGGAGTCATGCCAAATCGCTTTAGCATTTCTGGCTTAGTGGTGGCTGTTGTAAAAATCGGTGAAAGTAGTTTCGCCATAATTTAGCGTTGCGCAAAAGTCTTCGTAAAAACTCCCTAAACCGCCGAAATTACGTCAAAAGGCTCTAAATAATCAAGGTTTATACTCTAAATTCAAGCCGAAAGCAGCGAAGTTGACCGTAACTTTGCCTAAGTGCTCATAGCTCTGTTTTACGAAATTGATGTTGCGGAGAACCACCACTGATTCGGCTGTGATTCAAACGATACGTCAATTTTGTCAGCAGCTATGTCCGCTTGATTTCCTTCTTTGGACAGCCTGCTGCCAGAAATAAAAGCGTTAAGGTGTCGAGTGTGGTGCATTGCTAAATTTCGTTGAAACTTCTTTTCGTTGACTCTACTCTGCAGCAAAAGGCGATCGCCATTCATAATCGTCTTTGTGTAGTCTACGGCTGTCCGATTCCTTACTTTCACTCCCTCGACCCCATGAGTGAACTGGTGTCGGCGCTACTGTCTCATCGCACCAAAAACCGCGCTTCGGGCAGGGCATTTAAGCAACTGCAGGCCAGCTTTCCGACCTGGGAAGCAGTGCGTGATGCGCCAACTGCAGCGGTGGAAAAAGCGATCGCTCCCTGCACCTGGCCCGAACAAAAAGCCCCTCGCCTTCAGCAAGTGTTGCGACTGGTGGGCGGTTACACGCAAAATCAATGGTCGCTGGACTTTCTGCAAGACCTGCCCGTAGATGCCGCCCGCGCTTGGTTGGAAGATTTACCCGGCGTGGGACCCAAAACTAGCGCTGCTGTCCTGTGCTTCAGCACCTTGCGAATGCGAGCCTTGCCGGTGGATAGTCATCATCACCGCGTAGCCCAGCGAGTTGGGCTAATTTCCCACAAGATTGCCGTCGGCCCCTCCCATGATGAACTCGCCGCACTGCTGCCCGAAGAGTGGACGGCCCAGCAGGTGTATGACCATCACGAAGTTTTCATGCTGCATGGGCAAAAGTGCTGTCATTACCGCCGACCAGAGTGCGATCGCTGCTCGATTCAAACGCTATGCAACTATCGGCAAGCATCTCTGTAAGCCCATCAGGGCCGTGGCGATAACTGACTTTGCCACCCCCGCAGGGCCAGCCCAGCCGTACCAAAAGCCGCTTCAGTAGAGGCTGCAATTGTTACTGGAACCGGCAGCCAGCGATCGCGAATGGCCCTCCAGGTGAGATTTTGTGCGCCGCCGCCCGCAGTCATAATCTGGGTGGGAGCGGTTGCCCCTAAAGCGCAAAGACGCTCATACCCCTGAGCTTCAATGCGAGCCATCCCTTCAAGTAGACCATGCAAAAAATCGACGGGGTTTTCCGGTCGGGGCGTCAAGCGCGGGGCCAGAGTCGGATCACTAATGGGAAACCGTTCTCCCCGACGCGACAGGGGATAATAGTCCAGCGGTGAAGGACGATCGCGGGGCACTTGGACACTCAAACTCTGCAACTCATCATCGGTAAAAAACTGACGCAGCACCGCTCCTCCCGTATTGGACGCGCCCCCCACCAGCCACAAATCGCCAAGCCGATGGCTGTATATACCATAGCGGCTGTCATCGACTCGCGTTGTGCTTAGTAGCTTGATGACCAGCGTGGAGCCCAAAGAAGTTACCGCATCGCCGGGCGATCGCGCACCGCTAGCTAAAAAGGCGGCAATACTGTCGGTGGTCCCAGCAAGAATCATGCAGTCGCGGGGTAAGTCGTAGCGATCGCTAGCACGGTCTGATACCGGACCAAACAATGAGCCCGGAGCCTGCACTTGGGGCAGCCAGTGGGCAATGTCGAGGGTCTCCGCCAGCGTTAATAACCATGTTGGATAAGCCAAACTGCCAATGTCGTAGCCGAGCTTGAGCGCGTTGTGATAATCGCTGAGGCCGAGTTTGCCGTGCAGTTGCCCCGCTAACCAGTCGGCCTGATGCAACAGGTGCCGGACCGACTGCTGCTGTTCTGGCGGCAGCGTGTTTTTCCACCACAGCAGCTTTACCAAACTAGATGTGGCGCTCAACACGGGACTGCCCGACGGTGCGATGTCGGCAAGCTGCTCGCCATAGGCATGACCACAATCGTCGTTGTATAGCAGGGGAGGCGTGATCGAATGCCCCAACTCATCGCACAGGACGACGGTGCCAGAGGTCCCATTGATGGCGATCACGGCGAGCTGCGATCGCACCGCCACAGGCAGGGCGGCTAACACCTGCTGTAAAGCGCTCAACCAGCAGCTCGCCCAGTCGGAATTAGCTGAATGCTGGCCGTATGCGACTTGAGTCGTCGCGACTGTCTGCTGTGCCTCGTCGATAGCAACTAAACGAGCCCCCGAGGTGCCAAAATCTAGCCCTGCCGCATAGACCACTACCCATCAATCCCCGGTAAATGCCATAAAAAAAGGGGAGTCGCAAGACTCCCCACATTCCAGTTTCTCAAGTGGAATACGCAAACCTAAACATTAGACGCTGACTTCGCTCAGCTCTCGCAGAATATGGTCGAAGGGTTGGTCAACAAAGCTAGTGTCGGCAATCCCCGCTTCAGCCGCCTGAGCCTTCACCATGTCCTTCATAATTTGAATGCCTACGACTGTCGGCGCAATGGGAACGCCCAAAGAGTTGTAGGTTTCTCTGAGCCCTTGCAGAACCCGCTCGTCTAAAACGCTGAAATTATTGGCTACCAGCGCATAACTGCTGTAGCGCAAATAGTAATCCATATCGCGGAGGCAAGCCGCATAGCGACGCGTGGTGTAAGCATTGCCGCCAGGGCGAATCAATTCGGGCACCGTTTCAAAAAGCTGACTAGCCGCCGATTTTACGATTCCCGCGGCCTGGCCGCTGATCATCGTCGCCACCTGCACCCGAGCCATCCCCGTGTCAAAATAGCTTCTCAAAGAATCCAAAGCCGCTTGATCTAAATAGCGTCCCGTTGAATCGTAGTTTCTGATTAATGTCGTTACGGCATCCCGCATGAACGTTCCTCTCTCAATCAGTCTTATATAAATGTCAGGCAGTTGAAATTTTTGCAGCTTGCGATCGCAAATTATGAGAAAAATTGCTAAATCCAGCTCAGCGCTTTCTAAGAACTTAATTTTTAAAAATCGCTCAAATGAAACTACTGAACAGCCTGACTGAGCAGGTTTTGAATAACCATAAAGGAGTTTATCACGCGACTTGAAAGCAAAGATAGCCGCACCGAAAAAGATGAAGAATACTCCAATCTGGCGTTACATTTGGATACATTTCGTAACGTAGCGAGGTTGTTTTGATAGTGCTTAACAAGCTCTGGCCATATTCGATTTGGCTCTGGAAGTCCGGCAATTTTTGGCTGCCTGACTAAGAGCATGAATTGAATGCATTCTTTTCAGCATTGAGCGCCGGACTCTGCAAAAGTTTCCTCCGCCATCACTCTACAGGCCATAAATAGCGGCATTGATTCAGGGCGAATCGATGTCAATCGTCAGCTTTGTTCAAATTAGTTAAGGGGTTAACTTCGCATAATTCAAGGCTGATGCTCAACTTCTCTCAGTAAACTTTCCTAACAATTCTGTGAATAGGGCTGTAATCTCTGGATGAAGGCAAATCGGTTTCAGCTTTAGTAAAGCCTGATACAAAAGCTGGGAATCCCTATCCATAGGATGAGTCAGACAACTTGAGGCTGGTTTGACGATTCATCCTGAAAAATGAGTGCTGTGGACATTGAAAGCGATGTCAGATGCCAGGCGATTGAGGACAGGAGCCTCCGCCACATTTTGCGGATTTAGTCTGTTCGCTGGTCAATTAAGACGAGTTGCCCCTACGGACTTGGAGAGTAAAGGAGTAATACATGGCGACCGCTGAAGACATCTTGAAAAAGATTCAAGACGAAGACATTCAGTTGATCGATCTGAAGTTTATCGATTTGCCAGGTATCTGGCAGCACTTGACTGTACATGTTAGTCAGATTGATGCTGACAGCTTCACCGAGGGTGTAGCCTTTGATGGCTCCAGTATTCGCGGTTGGAAGGCCATTAATGAATCTGACATGGCAATGGTGCCCGATCCAGATACGGCCTGGATTGACCCATTTTACGCAGAACCAACATTGAGTATGATCTGCACCATCAAAGAGCCCCGCACCGGTGCACTCTATGAGCGATGTCCAAGGGCTGTTGCTACCAAGGCACTTGAGTATTTGAAATCTTCTGGCATCGGTGATACCGCCTTTTTCGGCCCCGAGGCAGAATTTTTTATCTTTGATGATGTGCGTTTTGATCAAACTGAGCACTCTTCTTACTACTACGTTGATAGTGTTGAAGGCCGTTGGAATACTGGCCGCGAAGAAGAGGGTGGCAACCTTGGCTATAAGCCGCGCTACAAAGAGGGTTATTTCCCCGTGTCACCGACAGATACGTCTCAAGATATGCGCAGCGAGATGCTTTTGACGATGGCTTCTCTCGGCGTTTCTATTGAAAAGCATCATCACGAGGTTGCTACCGGTGGTCAGTGCGAGTTGGGAATCAAATTCGGCGAGCTTATTCAAGCGGCTGATTGGCTGATGATTTATAAGTATTGCATCAAAAACGTCGCCAAGAAGTATGGCAAGACCGTGACCTTTATGCCTAAGCCTTTGTTCAACGACAATGGTTCGGGTATGCACACTCACCAATCTATTTGGAAAGACGGGCAACCAATGATGGCTGGTGATAAGTACGCCGGTTTGAGCCAGACCGCACTTTGGTACATTGGCGGCATTCTGAAGCATGCGCCAGCGCTGTTAGCCTTCACCAATCCCACGACCAATTCCTACAAGCGTTTGGTGCCAGGATTTGAGGCTCCGGTTAACTTAGCCTACTCTCAGGGTAACCGCTCGGCTTCCGTACGAATTCCTTTGACCGGTGATAGCCCTAAAGCTAAGCGTTTGGAATTCCGCTGTCCAGATGCGACTTCCAACCCTTATTTGGCCTTTGCGGCCATGCTCTGTGCGGGAATTGACGGTATCAAAAATCAGATTGATCCTGGCGATCCGCTGGATGTGGATATCTATGACCTAAGTCCTGAAGAACTGGCAAAGATTCCCTCAACGCCTGGTTCTTTGCTCGATGCTCTGAAGGCTCTAGAAGAGGATCATGAATTCTTGATTACGGGTGGCGTCTTTACGGAAGACTTTGTGCAGAACTGGATCGAGTACAAGCTCGACAATGAAGTCAACCCCATGCGTCTGCGTCCCCATCCCTATGAGCTAGCGCTTTACTATGACTGCTAGACAGATAAGCACTGTCTCGGCATAATCATCAACTCCCTCTGTGAATCTGTTAGGGGTCGTCTGCGGGCGGCCTCTTTCTTTTTGTCGGCGTGAGTGGCACCCCCACAACAGATTGCGAAATTCGGCCCAAAAATGCTGTTTGTACAGGGCTTTTCTCGATTTGAGAAGCTGTCAGCCAAGCTGTAAATTACGAAGTCAATGTTTTGGATAAAAAATTTCGTTACAATTCCTAACATCGCTTTTTAATATTGTTGATCTTCATCTCACGCCAATTGCCATGCCTGACACACTGACAAAGATGGCTTATCAAGCCTTTCAAGAGAGCAAAAACTACTTTGGCCTGGGTCATAAGGCGATCGCGACTCAATTACGGGAATGGTTGCGTCCCGACATCAGCCTCAAGCTAGAGTTGAAATCTATATCACCAGACTTTTTGCAAGAGCTAACACGTCGCCGCCAAGCCCTACTTGATCGAGACTGGCAAGATGCTGAAGCGGGTGTTTATCCCAAGTCTCTATTATTCGATAATCCTTGGGTGGACTTTTTCCAGTATTATCCGATGATCTGGCTAGATATGCCTGACATCTGGGATCGTATGGAAAAACAAGACGTTTACGCTTTTGATGACAGCATTGACACGTCTCTTTATCCCCAGTATTACCTCCGAAATTTTCACAATCAAACCAACGGCTATTTGAGCGATCTGTCAGCCAATCTTTACGACACTCAGGTTGAGCTTTTGTTTGGCGGCACTGCTGACCCCATGCGTCGTCGCATTTTGGCTCCGCTTAAAGAAGCTTTGCAGGTGAAGCAAACGGCCAGTGAGGCGATTCGTGGGGCTGCTAGACCGACGAAAGGACCTTTGAAAATATTAGATGTTGCTTGCGGTACGGCTCGCACTCTGAAAATGGTGCGGGAGGTATTCCCCGATGTTTCTCTGTTTGGCATTGACTTATCGCCGGCCTATTTACGTAAGGCTAATCAGTTCCTGTCGGAAACACCAGGCACCTTGCCACAGCTTGTGCAAGGCAAAGCGGAAGAAATGCCCTATCGTGACGATTATTTCGATGCGCTAATCTGTGTGTTCCTATTCCACGAGTTGCCAGGGCCTATCCGGCAGAAAATTATCAATGAGGCTTATCGCGTAACTAAACCGGGGGAAACGTTCATCATTTGCGACTCTATCCAAATGATCGACACGCCTGAACTGGAGCCGGTGATGATCAATTTTCCGGCACTTTTCCATGAGCCGTTTTATCGCGATTATACGCAGGACAACCTGACGGAGCGTTTGTCCCGGGCTGGATTTATAGATATTGAGACAGAAATCCACTTTTTCAGTAAGTACTGGGTGGCACGGAAGCCAGCAGATTAATCGTTGATTGACTTCGGAACAGGTCTAAGTCAGCTACGTGATTTCCAATCAAGTTCTAGCTGATGTCCTGTTTCAAAATAACCGGATAGTGGGATGGATGCTGAGGCTACCCAATTTGATTTGCAGTTCGTTTCACCTTACAGATAAACCTTGTCCACCCAAAAGCCTGGAGTTTTCAGAATCGCTAATGATGTATCTGAGACAGCTATGGCGTCAGGGGTTCAGCTAGTCAGCATGGAGTCTTTCAAGGACAAGATTCCAACGCTGATGTGCTCTAACGTGACTGGAGCGAAATCCATCATTAGGGATGGTGATATCTTGTAGCGGCTCGAGTCTAGTTTGAAAAAGCGATCGCAATAATCGTCAGGAGACAGGCTATCAGTCGACCAGGCAGTGGACCAGGATTAGATGACGAGAAATCAGCAGCGCTTTTGGATAGGTTCAGTTACGAAAAATATTGGACTAGCTGTAATGTCTCCCAACAGCAGTGTCAGTCTCTATAAACGACAGAATTAATGGACCCGGCTCGCCAGCAATTGTTCTTCAAGGGCAGCGATTCGGTTGTAAGCAGCTGTTAGCTGAGCCGTCAGCCGCTGAATCTGAATTTCCGGCGATAAGGCGTTTTCTTCGCCGATGGACTCAGACTCGAGATATACCGAATCCATGAGGATATCCTTGTGCATGAGCAAGGCTTCTCCGCGCTGCAATTGCCCATTTTGATGAATTGCAGGTGAACTATCGTCTAGCAGTACACCAGCTTCGGAGTGAGCTTGAGAAGATGACAAAATCTCAGAGACTCGATAATTGACCTGGTCAATTAGCTGATGAAGGGCGTCAACTTTTTCGGTCAGCAACGTGACCTGTGACTCAATTGGTTGCATATGACGCTTAAACTCTGAATAGAATTATCTACATCCTATAGCTAATGTTTTTTAATGTCGCAATTCCATGGAGGAATTTAAAGTTTGTTGATATTTTATCTAGCCTTAAGATTTCCCTCGAACTAGACAGATTATGGATTAGGGAAAAGGAAATATGATTGTGAATCACAACTAGATTTTTGTAAGTAGCAAACGAATCTATTTAAGGATTTCATAAGTAAATAATTTACTATTTTTAGATGTTTTCACAGCCTACGTATGTTTGCTGCCGCGATCGCCCATGGGCTGTTGCCAAAAGATGATTAGACTATGCAAAATTGCCTATAAAATAAGCATGATTGATGTGAAAGAGCTGGATGCCTTGATGTTCCGTTGCGTAGATAGCGTCTAGGCTTGGTCCTTCAGGAATTTTAGGGATGCTGAACCAAAGAGGCGACAAGCTGTTTCCAACTAAATAGGAGCTGATTTATCTGCTCAGTAAAGTTCAACATAGTAAAGCTAATTGGCCAAAAGATTCTAGAAGCATCGAGCAGATTTTTAAGGATTAATTTAGGTTTGCGATATTGGCTTAAGTAGGTAATCACCGTTTTAAGTCACTACTGCTTTGAATAAGCTTTTCAAAAAAAACAGAACATGACAATCAGACCTTAAAGTCAACGGCTTTAGTGGAGTAGGCTGTTAAAGATGTGTCAGAGAGTTTGCTTGGTTAAGTTTCAGCTTGAAAAGGGGTTTGCTAGTAGGAAAATATGATTATTTTCCTGCTGCCTAATTTACTGTATCCACTGGTTTTGATGTCTGTGTTGGCATAAATACTCAGGCATGAAACTCAGATGTAAAGCACTGGCAGTTACTGCAGGCTGCACCGTAGCGATCGCCCTCTAAGTTCTCGATTGGCTTTAGCCGCCAATTTCATGGGCTAATAGTACGCTAGTTTGATACTCTTAAAGAGTTTTGGCTGTTGTCTCTCATTAGAAACCTGAGTGATATCGAGCAATCAGAGGCTCTAAAGCCCTGCTCCATTGAATTATTTCCTGTTGCAAGGCTCGACGCTACTTCGTTCTGCCAAGTATGCGTCATCGATTTTTAGCAGCTTCTTTCTCAAAAACATTATTTATGGATCGAAGACGTTTACTGATTGGACTAACGGCCCTCGCTACGCTGCCGGTTGCCTGCCAGAGCAACCCAGACGACGCCTTACGTTTAGCAGCGGCTAAGGGTGGGGTGTCGCCACAAATGCTTAAAAACTTTAAGGCCACGTCGTCGAATACGATGCCGGTTAGAGTGACCACTCGCTCCAGTCTTGTTGACTTGTTTCAGCAATTGCAGCAGTGGCATCAGTCAGCATCAGATTCTGAGGCGAATGTCAGCGACCAGTCAATTGACTGGGTGGCGCTGAGTGACTATTGGCTGTTGCCAGCGATCGCGCAAAAGCTGATCACGCCTCTACAAAAATATGACGAACTGCCCTGGGATACCCTATCGCCAGATTGGCTGACGCTGTTGCGGCGGGATGAACAGGGATTTCTGGCGAGCTCTGGTGCTATATGGGGCACTCCCTACCGTTGGGAACATCTGATGATGGTGTACGACCGCCGGGCGTTTGCACAGTTTGGTTGGAAGCCTACAAGTTGGGCCGATTTGCTGCGACCGGAGCTGCAGCAGCGCTTTTCGCTGCCGGATCATCCCCGTCTGGCTTTAGGGATTTTGCTCAAGGCGCTGAACTATTCGGCTAATGATCTCGACCCGGCAGCCCATGCGGATGTGATGGCAGCGGTGGACACCTTGCGATCGCAGGTCAAAGTCTATGCCACCTCCACCTATTTACAGGCCCTGATAATTGGCGATTTAGCTCTCGGAGTTGGGTGGTCAAGGGACATTCAGCCGCTACTGTCTCGTTATCGATATTTAGAGGCGGTTGCTCCTCTGCCGGGCACGCTGTTGTCTGCCGATGTTTGGGTTAAGCCCAACGTTCAGCCAGGCAGCAATGATTCTCAGGCGGTTCGCCCCGTTGAGCAGCAGTGGTTGACCTATTGGTGGCAACCCGACGTCGTAGAATCCCTGTGGGTGCTATCGCAAGCCCTGTCTCCTCGGTTACTGTCGCCGAGGGCTGAACGGACGGCAGCAATCGTGTTGCCCAGTGCTGAACAACTGCAGCAAAGTGAATTTGTGGAGCCATTGCCACCCTCGGCGATCGCCAGCTATGAAGAGCTGTGGCGTCAGCTACGGCGGGGAAAATAAATCACCGCCGAACTCAGGGTTGCTGAAATCAATAAAGGGTCCAAGGGCAACGGCACAGCTCACATTTTCCAACTGCGAAATAGGAATTTGACTGTCAGGAGATCCGATAAACGCCCGAACGCTACTGAAATCGCACGCATGCACGCCCTCCAGCCGCACCGAACTATAGAGCCGCACATGGTACCCATAGTTCATCCCATTTCGGCCCATGCGGGTCAAAATGGCGTATTTTTGAAAGTCGTTAAATCGCCGCCAATATTGGGGATCAACTTGAACATCGACAATGGCAGCATCAGCTGTAGTACTCCTAAAAGCCAGCCAGTTTCGCACTAATCGGTATCCCCCAGCGATCCTGACGGTGGTGTTACCGCCCGCTCGCCATAGGGTTGGCAGGTCATCACGGCTCCACCAAAAATTCGGCAGCGTAGCTTCGTATAGCGATGTCTCTTCTTCATCAACTACGCCCCAATTCCTGTCAACCTCGGAGGACTCTCTAAAATCAACGTTGCCTAAGTCATAGGTAGAGGGAGTGTCTAACAGTTGCTCAAATAGGGCATCTTCAGGTGCCAGACGCTGTGCTGCCGACTCTGAATTGGGTGCCTGAGCTGGGGCAGGGGCACTGAAGATACCAAAACCGCCAAGCCACACGGCGCCGTTAAGCGCGAGAATGGCGCCGAAGCGTTGCATATTAGATCGATATAGAGGGCGCAGTTGCATGAATAGTGTCGCAGAGCAAAGAAAGGTCTGGAGCAATTCTAGATTTTTGGTGATTAGCTCTATACGTCGGTGAGTGCAGCAGTGGCTGGGGTTTGCAGCAGCAGTCGCTGACGGTGGGTGTGCAGTAGTCGGAGCGGCACCCTGGCAACCTGCTCCAGCATGTAAATTACATGGTCGGGGCGCAGCAGAGTGCCGTCATTGCGGCAACTTCCCCTATATCGAATGATAGCTTGAGCCAGGCTTTTGTTCCTTAAGATGCTGATTGGCAACATCGCAGCGGAGTCCACATCGGCAATGGCCAAATCAAATAGGCGATCGCGTAAATTAACCTGCTTCTTCTTGCCTGATTTCGTCCTGTGTTCCCAAGCGATCGTCGCCGCTCGCAGCACGGCTTCAATCCAAGCCTGCCAATCACTATCTACAGGAAGATTATCGGCCGACTCCACCGCCAGGACCAGCAGATATTCTGCCTGCTCTAGCGTTTTCGTCGCCGAGGGAGCGCTCAGCGGTATGTCCTCCAGATCGTAAACGGGCATATCTGACGGCAACTGTGCCGCCAATCGTTGGCGAAATTCTGCCAGTTCCACTGCTGCGGTGAGTTCAAAATCAACAATTTCGCCCGAGCTGGTGGCTCCCAGCGGCAGGGCATTGGCGGGGGAAATGCGCGGGCCAGGATGGTAGCCGCCGGTAAAGGCAATGGGCAACGCCGCTCGCCGCACCGCGCGATCGAACAGACGCACCAGATCCAAGTGTCCCAGCAGCGCCAGTTCTCCTTGCTTGCCAAGCCAGACGCGAATCCGCTGGACGCGATTGTGGTTAGGCTGAAAATGACCTGTAAATTCTGGAATCGGGGGCGGCGGCACCACGACATTGTGACCGAAGTCTGACCCGCAGATGCCGCATAGGGAGCATCCTTCAAACGAACAGTCGGGCACTGTTGCCGCTTCTAGAGCGCGTCGTAGATCGTCTTTAAGCCACTGTTTATCGATGCCGGTATCGAGGTGATCCCACGGGAGGGGGCTGTCAAGATGGCTTGCCTCAGCAGTCGTTGAGCTCTGCATGATGTTCCATTCTCCAGCTTCCACCTGGCGATATTTCCACGACAGCCCGGCTTCATCAATTGCCTGCGTCCAAGCGTTGAAGGCCCGATCCAGACTTTCCCACCAGGAGTCCATGCCCGCACCCAATTCCCAAGCGCGACGCACCACAGCAGACAGACGGCGATCGCCCCGACCGACAAAATCTTCCATCGCTGAGATGCGTACATCGGTGAAGTTGGACTTGATGCCGCGCATTTTATGAAACTCGTCTCCCAGCAGTTTCTGTTTACGCAAAAATTCATTGGTGGAAACGCTGTGCCACTGAAAGGGCGTATGCGGTTTTGGCGTGAAGTTAGAAATGGTGAGGTTGACCTTTAGCGGCTTGCGGCCTTTGAGCCGACATTCCTGCTGCAACCAGCGCACGGTTTCCGCGATCCCCAACACATCCGTGTCAGTTTCACCGGGCAAGCCCACCATAAAGTAAAGCTTGACCCGATCCCAGCCTTGTTCATAGGCTGTCTTGACCCCGCGCAGCAGTTCCTCATTCGTCAGACCTTTGTTGATGATGTCGCGCATGCGCTGGGTACCGGCCTCGGGCGCAAAGGTGAGGCCCGTTTGGCGGGTGCCCCCAAGAATATGGGCGATGTTTTCATCAAAGCGATCGACCCGCTGACTCGGCAGCGACAGGGAAATATTGTCGTCTTTGAGCCGATTTTTCACCTCCACGCCAACGGCAGGCAGCGCCAGATAATCGGAACAGCTCAGAGACAGCAGGGAAAATTCGTTATATCCCGTCGTCCGCATCCCTTTTTCAATCGCGTCCACCACTTCGGTCGTATCGACATCGCGGGCGGGGCGGGTCAGCATTCCCGGCTGACAAAAGCGACAGCCCCGCGTGCAGCCCCGGCGAATTTCGACCGTGAGGCGATCGTGGACGGTTTCGACATAGGGTACTAAGCCGATAGCGTAGTGGGGCATCGGTTTGGCCACCCGTCGCAGCACCCGTGGCGGCACATCGGGCCGATTAGGCTGCACCGAGCCATCCGCCGCCATATCGTAAAATCGTGGTACGTACACGCCAGGGACTTGAGCTAAATCCAGCAGCAGTTCCTCGCGGGTGAGGCCGGCGGCTTTGCCTTCTTCGATCACCAGGCCAATTTCGGGCAGCAGTTCCTCACCATCGCCCAGCGCCACAAAGTCGAGAAATTCAGCATAGGGTTCGGGGTTCGAGGTGGCGGTTTGTCCCCCGGCGAAAATCAGCGGCCAACTGCCAGTTGCGACATTCCACGGGCCTTTGGCATCCCGCTCTGGAGACGTCAGGGGAATGTGGGCCAGGGTCAACATTTCCAGAATGTTGGTCGCCCCGAGTTCGTAGGCGAGGCTGAAGCCCAAAATATCGAAGTCAACAAGCGATCGCCGCGACTCCACTGCAAACAGCGGCGTTTCGGATTCTTTGAGCTTGGTGGCAAGGTCGGCGGCGGGCAAATAGGCGCGATCGCACAGTTGCCGGGGCTGCGCATTCAAAATGCTGTAAAGAATGATGTGCCCCAAATTGGACGCGCCCACTTCGTACACTTCGGGATAGGTCAGCACCCAGCGCACCTGGACCTCTGTCCAAGGTTTGTGAACCGCCCCGAGTTCATTGCCCAGATAGCGGGCGGGTTTATTGATGTCAGTGTTGAGCAGCGATTCGACGGCGACGACCACGGCAATACCTTTGGGAACGTTCAAGCGAGTGCAAGAAACACTATAGCGAAAAGCTTTATCTCCGCTTGATGGAGAATTGTCACAGGAGCTTGTCTTGCAAAGAGAGAAGCTGAATTTTGCCAGATCCATCTAGGCGATCGCCATCACTCATCCATACGAATTCGATATAGGTCAGTGACCGGTGGCGAGCTGTTCGACGAAACAGCTATCACCTCCTGATTCGGCGATATGCCGCCAAACTCGCCGGCGACGGTAGCCAGCAACTCACCTTCCAGACTGTGTAGATGAGTTTCAGTAAACAATGAGCCCGTATCGGATCGGCCAAATGTAGACGTGACGACGATGCCTGTATCTGGCCAAAACGCTTCGAATACACCCATATACGTAGCTATTTCAATGCCGTCTAACGTGTAAAGGCTACTCTTCGGTTCTTCTTGACCCTCTTGGTAAGAATTGACCATTATGTGTTTACCATCGGGGCTAAATTCCCAGAAGTCCCCTGGAATAGCCGCAATCTCAGTGCCATCGAGCCTGTGAATCCGGGTTGTGTTATCCCAAAAGGAGCGAGTGATGACTCGTTGATGATCGGGAGCTAGCTGAGGATGCAGACCCGTATAAGCAGCAAGTTCTTCTCCATCCAGACTTACCAAGCGGGAAGAGGTATCTTTTACGTCGGCATTTAGAAAAATGGCTTGACCGTCGGGTAACGTCCCAACTCCTTGCCCTGAATAGGTCGCTAGTTCAACGCCATTGCGGTCAAACCGACGCGTCTGCTCTCCATCAAAAACCAGCATGCCCTGATTATCTGGCATCGTCACCCAGCCTTCAATATCACCAGGAAAAGACGCTATCTCAGTCCCATTCAGGTCATACAAGTAGTATCGGTCTGCGGTCATAGAATATGTGACGATGTTTTGCGGTCCCAGAACTGGGCCATAGTAGATTCCCTCAAGCATGGCGACTTCTGCCGTCGAACCCAAGTACCAGCCTTCAAATATGGCGGTTTCTGCATCGGTAAGGTCAACCAACCGCGATCGCTGCCCGTCTGGATTTTGAATAACCAAAAGTTCTGTATCCGGCAAAAATCTTGAGCCAAGACCGGGAAATTGAGCGATTTCTACACCGGCTAACGTCAGTAAGTACGTTGTGGTGTCCGGATCTATCCATAAACCAAACACGCCGGGCTCCGTCAGCACCATCATTTGACCATCAGGAGAAAACTGAATATCGGTATCTTTGAGTGAAAGTAGACTAGACCCGTCTAGCTCAAATAGGCGAATTCGGCTATCGTCAGGTTCATGCGTCACAATTGCCTGAACAACTTGGTCATATCGGATAAATCGACCAGGAAGACTGTCAACCAGCTCAATCGCAGCGGCGTTTGAATCTGCTTTGAGATGATTCTCTAACGAAGGGGCTGAAGGGAGTAAACGATCTGTCTGACCTCCGAATGAGGCGTCAATGCCACCTTGCCAGACCGCAACTGATAGGCATAGCCCTGCTACGGGAAACCACCGAATTCTCACAAGCGCACCTCACTGACAATAAATGCTGCTAAAAGGATGCCCTGGCTGAGCACTGCATAAGCTGCCTGGAGGACTAATATCGTGCAAAAAATCTAGTCACTTCAGCTCACTTCGCTGATTCAGAATTTAAGGAACTTCTCTGCTAAAAGCAGCGATCGCGTTCTGCCCCCCAAAACCGAAGCTAAAACACAAAGCTGTTGATAGGTCAGCCGGTTTAGCCGTTCGTATCAAGTTCAAGTCAAAATCAGCTTCTCTGAGTCCCACACAAGGTGGGAATGTCTGATGATGGAGCGCTAGCAGACAGACCGCCGCCCCTATCGCTCCAGACGCGCCGAGGGTATGTCCAGTAGCTCCTTTTGTCCCGGTCACCCAGACATCTGACGGAAACACCGTTTGGATAAGCGTGGCTTCATAGGCGTCATTGAGGGCGGTGCCGGTACCGTGGGTGTGAATGAAGTCGACGTCGGCGGACGCGAGGTCACTGTGGCGCAAACAAGCTCGAATAGCCGCCAACCCTCCTTCGTGGCTAGCGGAATCAGGAGCGCTGATATGGTTGGCGTCGACAGTCAATCCCATACCAAGCACATGACCGTAGATACGAGCTGAGCGCGCCCGCGCCGAATTTGCCGATTCCAGCACTAACATGGCTGCGCCTTCACCCAAGGCCAATCCCTCACGCCGTTGATCAAAGGGATAGCAGCCTGTCTTCGACATGGCCCGCATCTGCTCAAAACCCGTTAGCGTTAGGGGAGTAATCGCCGCTTCACCCGCGCCAACCAGCACGTGATCGCATTGCCTAGAGCGAATGAGCTGCGTTCCCTGAGCGATCGCCCACAGTCCGGTGGCACAAGCCGCCATTGGCGACAAAACAGGACCTTTGCTGCGTAGATACCGAGCTACTGCGATGGCCCCCATGTGGGGCAGGCTATCGTTCCAGTCATTGATGGAGCCCTGCGTGAGAAACTGCTCCCAGCGGGCTTGGCGGCCGCGACTACTGCCCACCACCACGCCACAATCTGGCAAAGGACTAGACAAACCCGCATCTTGAATCGCCGCCGCTGCCGTCTTGAGCAGCAGTTCATCCAATGAACAAGGATGTTTGCCGAGCATCGCGAGGGGGCGCGGCGGCAACTCTGGGAAAGGCTGTCGCAGAGCGATCGCGCTATCGCCATTCAGCAACCGTTGCCAAGTGTGCTCAGCGGTGTCACCTAACGCGGAGACCAATCCGATGCCAGTAACCGCGACAGACATTGTAATTTTTTATTCTGGCTGCTGGAGATTTTCAATGCCCGATACAACGGTAGCCGATTCCACCACATCCCCTTGCTCAATACCGTCAATCACATCCATGCCTTCAGTGACATAGCCAAAAACAGCATAGCTGCCATCGAGGAATGGCAAGTCAGCGAGGGCAACGTAAAACTGAGCCGAGGCCGAATCTGGGAGCTGCGATCGCGCCATCGCTAACGCCCCCCGAGTGTGGGATAGTGCCGGCGGCTCCGCGATTCCCGCTTCATCAAAGGTTTGACTGTAGATTGGCTCATCAGCATTCGTCGGCTGAATTTCGAGGGGAATAAAGCGCGGCTCTTCCGTTTCGGGATCAATAAAGCTACCCGTACCCAGCAGTTGCGCTGGCACCGATGGATCTTTGCTCTGGGGATCGCCGCCTTGCACTACAAACGGTTCCGGCGTTTTCACCACGCGATGAAAGACCACTCCGTCGTAAACTCCGCGCTGCACTAAATCGACAAAGTTACCGGCTGTAATGGGGGCTGTCTCACCTTCTAACTCCATCACCACGGTGCCGCCGTTAATCTGCATTTCAACAGTGGCGGCACCAGTCAAAATCGGTAAGCCTGATGACGCATCAGCGACGGTGGCTCCTTCTTCCAGACCGCCGTCTGCCGCTGCAGTTGCGTCTGAGGCGGCTTCCACCTCAGCAGTCTCATCGGCTGGGGCCGAAGAAACACCAGCGGTTTCGCCGTCGGTGCAGGCCGTCGAGACTACTAGAATCATCGTTAAGCAGAGCATCCAGCTCCATTTATATAAGTGCCGCATTATTCAGTGAAGCTCTCAATTCAGCATTTAACCAAGGGCACTATTGTGGCACAGAGACCTACCGATATCGTGATCCACAGCCAAGACGTAAGGCGTATAAAGCTGACTAGCAAAGCGCTGGAAGTACACGCTGGCCTATTCACAAAAGATTTTTCTACAGACCTTCCAAAGGCACTTGCAAAAAGCGAGCCAATTCCGCCCCTTGATTTTCTAAATCGGAAAGTGGCAATGGCTGCCCCACTCGCGTTAAAGGAATATCGGGTCGTCCTCTGACTTTTAAATAAAGCGCACGTTTGGGATTAATTCCTTCGCGGATATCCACGCGGATGCCCTGAATTTTTTCCAGCGGATGCTCAATTTCGATCTTGCGATTCTTACCTAAAAAACCAGTCCGGAGGATGCGAACTTTGCCGGTTTTTTTATTAAATTCATTGAAACCACCGCCCACATCTAAGGCAATAATGAGCCACAGGTAAGTCGCCAAAAGAATGCCGGCAATGCCATAAAACCCCATAGCAATGCCCTGGGGAATGAATATTAAACTGGTGGGATCAGCGAATGGCAAGAGGTTGACCTGCAAGTAGCTGGAAAGGCTGGCCAAGAAGAAACCGGTAGCGCCCAGTGAGACCACAGTTGCCCACCAATAATTACTGAGACGCCTAGCGCCCAGCACGAAGTATTTCAAAATGTGCTCAGCCGAAGCCTGAATGGATGCAGTCATTATCTGAGAGTTTAAGTATCAGATTGTAAAAAAGTGGATCTCTCCCTATCATAATTACAAACCTGCATTTTCTAACTTGGCTATTTCCATAACCGTTAGAAAGCATTGATAGGTATATGTTCCTATTAGTAGGATACAGGTTTCTGTTGATGCGATCGCAGTTTTGCAATAAACCTGCAAAGTCTGGCATGCGAGGCATGTTGGATTAGAGCTTATAGATAAGAGGGTTTGAAATGACCATAGCAATGGGACGAGCGCAAGCCCAGCGAGGATGGTTCGACGTCCTCGATGACTGGCTAAAGCGCGACCGATTCGTCTT
>JBCCJU010000049.1:0-34260 GCA_039027715.1 Cyanobacteria bacterium P01_C01_bin.120 | reverse complement strand
GACAGCGGCTTTGGAGTGCCCTGCTTCGAGGGCGGCGATCGCTTTCTGGCGCAGGTCGAGACTGTAGGCGGCGGGCATCGGCAGGAATCCAAACTTTTTATCTACTTTAACCGACCTGACCTTTATACGGATTGCTATAAGTTCGCTGTTCACGAGAGCGGTGCCGTCGCCAGTTCCTTATCAATAAGGGAGTTGCTTGAAAATAGCGCACCCAGTCATTGGGGCTTGGCACTGACAAACCCTTAAAGCCACTCTGTACTTTAGGTGAGTTTTTTAAGTGCGGATCCCTAAGTTGGCAAATATAAAAATATTTCTGTCTGTCGGATTTTACATCGGTGCCTCACGCTCCAGCCACAGAGTGACCGGTCCGTCGTTACAGATTTCAACTTGCATGTCTGCTCCAAATTTCCCCGTTTGCACACGTAAGCCGCTAGCTCGTAATTTTTCCACAAACTGTTCAAACAAAGGCGCTGCCTGCTCTGCAGGAGCCGCTTGGACAAATGAAGGGCGTCTTCCTTTACGACAATCGCCGTAGAGAGTGAACTGACTGACCACTAAAATTTCACCGCCAATTTCCTGTACTGAGGCCTCCCTACGTTGGCTGGCAGCCTGATTCTGAGCTTGCTCACTGGCCGGGGTGAATAAACGCAGATTCAAGCACTTTTGCGCCATCCAATCTAATTCTGCAGCGGTATCAGTCGCGGTGATGCCGACCAATAGAGTCAGGCCACGACCAATTTTACCAATCACCTTATCTTGGACGCTTACTTGAGAGTGCGTCACCCGTTGTATCAACACTCGCATCAGTTATCGGTGGCTGAGGGAGCGCTGCTGCACGATCGCTTGATAGGCCGCTCGAATTTTATGGGCCGTATCCGCCATCGTTTGTTCATCTGGTGGCGTTTGCAGAGAGCGGAGAACCTGCAGTTCTAGCCCTTGCAAGCCGAGTTCTGCATTACCAGCGAATCGCGGCTGCAACACAAAATGAATATGATATGGCGGTTGATCAACCCAAGAATTGATATAAATGCGTTCTGCTCCCAAAGCGATCTGCATCGCTCGGGTCATTTGCTGCAAAAATGGCCCCAGTGAAGCGGCTTCGTTAGGGGAAAGCTCCCAGAAATTTTCGCGATGGGCCCGGGTCTTGACCACGATCGCCCCGACACCATGTTTACCAATGCAGTGATCGGCCAGCCACCAAGCATTTTCAGCAATAATGCCACCTGGAACCGTGCGATCACCACGAATGATTTGACAGGCTAAGCAATCAGCAACGGGTTCAGAATTTGGAAGATGAGAAGAGGGCATCTTAATAGTTAGAAGACAGCATAATCTTATGAGCTACCGCTTGGTGTAAGCGATTCTGCGTCGAGACTGTTACAAAGCGGCAGCAGTAGAGCCCAGAAAATGCCGATACTGTAATCAAGCCAAACCCCACTAACGTCGGCAATCTTAGTCTTAAAGAAATCCGTGCTAATTAGCTAAAATCTCTACACAACTACCATTTCAAGCGTAACCATAGCAATTCTAGAAACTCCAGACCGCTGGCTGGACATGGTTCAAGCATCCCAGTCCTTATCCACCAACTCAAACGGTGCTGTCGATATTCTGGGAAGTGTAGACATGGCAAGCGCCCACAGGTAAATGAAGCTTCTCGCAGCAATTGACATCAACTGAAGCCTTTACCGCAATTCTCTGAAGGTAAGCACAAACAGCTATTAAGCTGCTGGCGCAAAGTGTCATGGTCGAGATTTTGGCCAATCAGCACAATCTGATTTTTGGGGTGGCCCTTCCACTCATCATCATCGAGCGAAAAGCGTTTGCCGCTGAGATGGAAAATATGCCGCTTCGGACTTTCATCAAACCAAAGAATGCCCTTGGCCCGAAAGATATTTTCAGATAACTGATTGTCCAGAAAATGCTGAAATTTACGAATAGCGAAGGGGTGCTCACTAGCAAACGAAAGGGACGTAAACCCATCGACCGCTAAGTGGTCAGAGTGGTGATGATGTTCATGCCCGTGGTCATGGGCACCATGACCGTGCTCGTGGTCGCAGTTGCTGTGGTCATGATGAGCATGGTGATGATGATCGTGCTCGTGGTCGTGATGGTGGTCGTGATGGCTGTGATGGTCGTGCTCGTGGTCCTGGTGATTATCTTCGCCAAAATACTGACCCGACTCGAACAGCCCGACGCTGAGAATCAAAGGCAGTGGCACTTCTGAGCGCGTGGTGCGAATAATTCGTGAACCTTCTTTCACATCGCGAATTTTGCCTTCCAGCTGATCAAGTTTCGCCGTATCGACAAGATCAGCTTTGTTCAGCAAGATGATGTCGCCATAGGCAACTTGGTTATAAGCAGCCTGGCTATTGAACAGGTCAAGGCTGTAGTTTTCCGCATCGACTACGGTGATAATCGAATCGAGACGAGTTAAGTCACGCAGTTCGGTACCGAGAAAGGTTAGGGCGATCGGCAACGGATCGGCTAAGCCAGTTGTTTCCACCACCAGATAATCAATTTTGTCCTGCCGCTCCAACACTTTATAAACGGCATCCATTAAGTCATTATTAATCGTGCAGCAGATGCAGCCGTTGCTAAGCTCGACCATGGTGTCGTTGCTGTCATCTTCGGTGGTGACAAGCAAATCGTTGTCGATGCCAATTTCGCCAAACTCATTGACCAACACAGCGGTTTTGAGCCCTTCTTGATTGCTCAAAATATGGTTAAGCAACGTCGTCTTACCGCTGCCCAGAAAGCCAGTAATAATGGTGACCGGCATCCCTTTTTTGGTATTTTCCATGCCCTGGGCTTGATTAGAGGTAACCACTGAAGTCATAAGCTGCTGCCAGAATTCGCGACGTTCTTCATCATAAACCACGTCTATCTGGAGAGATGGAGTTTTAGGATTACTGTTACTATTGCCAAAAAGCTTTCTCCACAGTGGCTTCAGCCAATGGGCATCACCATTATCGAACTGCTATTAACCGACCTTGGCTTAATTCAGTGTCGGGCAATAACCGCTTTTGAGTCGCTGAAGCGGCCAATGGGTGACGGCGGCAAGCCATTAAAAAGGAGCCGCGATCGCAGCCCCTTATCCACAGATGTTTTGACTAACAGCGATTACATCAGACCTAGTTGGGACAAAATACCCTGACCAGTGATGTATTCAGTTGCTACACCAATAATGAAGCCCAACATGGCCAAACGACCATTCCAGGTTTCAGCAAAATTTACAAATCCGAACTTAGTATCTTTTTCTTCCATGGGAGCTAACTCCAAAACGCTGAACAGAATTTAATTCAACTCAATGTCGCATACCGTAATGCAGATCACCTTAATCGCTGGATTTGACCGGAAATTAATCTAAATATTTAGCTTCGCCCCGCTTCTTCCTCTTAGAGCGAACTGCTTGTTTTGCATCAGCTCAAAATATCAAAATAGTAAGAATTCCAACCAACCCACCAGCTACATCCGTAATCTTGCATAGCCAGGCTGCGCCATTTGTGTTTTCGGCAATATTTAAGCAACCAAAACGATTGGAAACTATTGACATCAATAAAATCTTCACAAAAGATATTGTGCTCGGTGATATGAACCCCATATCCAGCGGGTAGGCTAACACCCATGGAGCTAGACACAGCACATTTGCCTATTGGCTTTCCAAGGAGAAACAACAAGACATGAAAACAAGTTTTACCTATAACCTGCTCAAGCACTTACGTGAAAAAAGGGCGCAGGGTGGTTTTACCCTGATTGAACTGTTGGTGGTCATCATTATTATCGGCATCTTGGCCGCTATTGCCCTGCCCGCCTTCCTGAACCAAGCCAACCGCGCCCGTGAATCGGAAGCTGCCAACTATATTGGTGCCATCAATCGCGGTCAGCAGGCTTATATTCTAGAAGAATTAGTGTTTGCTCCCAAAATTGAGAACATGGAAGTTTCGGTTCCTGATTCAACTAAGAACTTTGCTTACGGCGACAGTCGAACTGGTGGAACCGCAGGCACCTTAAATGTTTCCGGCGGCAGTTATGGAGCGGCTTATGCAATTCCCACTTCAGATAGACTGAAAGCCTTTGGCGGTATCGTCTATACTGAGGCTGATAACTCTCAAACTGTTCTACTTTGTCGCAATGAGAGCGCAGGCAGTGTGAATTTTGGTTCAGCAGATTTCACAACCACCGCTGTACCCACTTGTCCTGCTGACACTGAGGGACTGTAGTAGCGATTTGATCTTTGCCGTAAGACTAGGCGCATATCGAAAAGATCATGTTTCTTAGTATATAAAGAGTCTGCTGGGCGTAGTGCTGGCAGGCTCTTTATTGAATTTAAGGACCTTATTTGTGCCGTATGGAATTGCAGCCGTCGCCAGTGCTACTAGGATAAGGGGCGAGCCAACTGGATCAGGCTAGATAGCCGAAGATTGAAGATTACCAAGCGTACTCACCTAGATGTTTAAAGTTGTAGATGTAGGATGTTGCGCTCATTGACTTTTTAGAGAAACCACTTTGAACAGTGGCCAAAAGTTTAGTGATGAAATGGAAAAGTGAGATTTCAAAATTTAGCCCGTATCTATTTTGGCTGCTTTTGTTTTTGATAGGCGCTATGGGTCTCCAATACTGGCGATGGCAAAAGCTGTTTACTGCGGAGGGAGTTGCTCTTGAGCAGCAGGCGAAATTAGAAGAAGAACAGGAAGCTTTGCAAATTCAAATTTTGAGTAACCTGCCCAGTTTGGGTTTTCATAATCTGCTCAGTGATTGGGCTTTTTTACAGTATCTACAATATTTTGGCAACCTTGAGCATCGGCAAATCACTGGCTACGGCCTTGCCGATGATTATTTTGAAGCCATTATTAAGTATGACCCCTATTATTTTGAGCCATACATTTTTATATCCAGCACAATGTCGCTCTACGCGGCACAGCCGCAGCGGGGAATTGAGTTGCAGCGGCAAGGATTGGCATCCTTAACCTCGAAAACACCGCCAAATTCGTATTCTATCTGGCGACAAATTGGTATTGATGAGCTCTTATTTCTTGGCGACCACCAGGCAGCTATTCGCTCCCACGAAATAGCTGCAGAATGGGCTTCTCAGTCACCGGCTCCAAGAGCTGAGAGAGCCGAACAATCATTCAGAGATACCGCTGAGTTTCTCAAAGCCAATCCACAAGATCCACAAGTTCAAGCCAATGCCTGGCTACAGGTCGTTGCAGCAGCCCAAGATGACCGCACTCGTCGCATTGCCATTGAGCAAATAGAAGCTGCTGGTTATGAGCTTGTTCCGGTAGATACAGGTCGTTTTACGGTGCGTCCCAAAGATGAGACCCCGGTTGGCGAGCCTTGACTCTCACCGTTAATAATATTTCTCCTTAGGGTAATCTCTTGCCAAGCCATAGAGCAGTCAATTTCATTCAACAGGAAAGGATTGGCTGGCCGAAATGCTTGCTAAGATTTGCCCATTGAATGCCCGTTTCACAAGTTTCTGTAACTATGTCCCAACCGCTAGACCAGTGGGAAGAAATTCGTCGGCAATTTGATGCATTGCCATATCCTCATTTGCCTTTGGAGCAAAAACCCGGCGATCATCCGGTCTATCTATCGGCCCATAGCAGCGTGATTCCTTTCTATCTGCGCGATGCTCAAGTAATAGATACTCATGACAGGCTGATTTTGGATGCCGGATGTGGCTCTGGCTTTAAGGCGATGGCTTTGGCTAAGGCTAATCCAGGTGCTCGAGTCATCGGCATTGATATTTCGCAAAAATCCGTTGAGCTGGCCCAAAAGCGAGCGGAATATCATGGTTTACAGGAAGACATTGAATTTCTTTGCTCGCCGTTAGAAGCTTTGTCTGACTCAGCCTATGCCTTCGATTACATCAACTGTGACGAGACGCTTTATCTGCTGCCTAACCCAGTGGCGGGCCTTAGAGCGATGCAGGCTGTTCTCAAACCTACGGGCATTATTCGGGTCAATTTACACAGTCGCTTACAGCGGAAAGATTGCTATCGTATGCAAGCCTTGTTTAAGCAGCTTGGCTGTATGCAGGGAGAGCCTGCCGATGAAGAAATCGCCGTGGTTCGAGGAACAATGGGGTCTCTTCATGACCATGTTTTGAGTAAGCGATTTCTATGGGACCAAGACCCCGAACTGAAAACCAACTCTGAGAAAGTGATGGCTAACTTTCTCTTGCAGGGAGATAAGGGCTTCACGATGCTGGAGTTTTCAGACTTGTTACGTCAGGCTAATTTAGCCCTGATCACTATGGTGAACTGGCGCGAGTGGAATCTGGAAAAGCTGTTTAAGAATGTTGAAGATTTGCCGATCGCGATCGCCCTGGGCCTCGCTGACATGAGCTTCGAAGAGCAGCTCCACATGTACGAACTGTTGCATCCGGTGCACCGTCTACTGGATTTGTATTGCGGCAATCCTGGTCAGGGGCACAATCGTCCACCGTTTGAAGACTGGACAGTCGACCACTGGCAGCGGGCCAAAATTCACCTGCACCCACAACTGCGCACTCTAGAATTTCGAAAATTCCTTACCGCCGGGACGTGCAAACTAGGCACCATACCGCTGCACGACCATTTTCCTATCGCTAATCAGCAGCTCAACTTGGATGACAGCATCGCGGGATGCCTTTATCCTCTGCTGGAGCAGCCCTTGACAATCAAGGAATTGGGCGATCGCTGGCGGCAAATTCATCCGATCGATCCAGCTACGCTAGAAACCATAACGCCTCAGCAAGCGTTTCAAACCATAGTGGGCGTACTGACTCAGCTTGAGACTGCCGGTTATTTGTTAATTGAGCTTATGTAGTCACGCAATCAATTGCGATCGCAGACAAGATACTCGCCCAGCTACTCTCACACCCATACCCCCCACATTCCTCGCACCTGTACACCCCACAACCCGCCATCCAGCTAGGAGAACATCGGTGAACCTACCTCAAACCCACTGGGATAAGATTCGACCGCAGTTTGATGCACTGCCCTATCCCAATCGCTCGCTGGAGGAGAGTCCTCGCGACAATCCAGATTATCTGGCTTTGCACAACTGCACGATTTCCCATTATTTAAGGGAGCATCGAGTGATTGATCCTGCTGGCAAGTGGATTTTAGATGCGGGATGTGGGTCGGGATATAAGCTGCTGGCGCTAGCGATCGCCAATCCCGGAGCCACCATCGTTGGCGTTGATATTTCCCCAAGGTCTCTGGAAATGGCTCAACAGCGTTTGAAATATCACCAAATCGACAACCCGAGTCATTTTCATTGCTTGGCGATTGAAGAGCTGTCCGATTTGCCCTATCGCTTTGACTACATCAACTGCGACGATGTGCTGTATCTGCTGGCCGATCCGGTTGCTGGGCTGCGGGCCATGAAGTCGGTGCTTAAACCTGACGGCATCATTCGCGCCAATATGCACAGCGTTTTACAGCGGAGTAGCTATCTTCGCGTGCAGCAGTTCTTAACTCGGCTAGGCTGTATGGAAGAAGCCCCCGCCGCCGATGAAATTGCTGTGACCCGGCAAATGATGGCAACGCTGCAGGACTGGGTAGAGACCAAACGACAAACCTGGAGCGCTGAGTGTGAAAAAAATGATGAGATAGTTTTAATGAACCATCTCCTCTCGGGCGACACGGGCATCACCATGGCAGACTTTTCAGCCATGGTGCGAGGCGCTGAGCTGGAATTTATCAGCATGGTGAACTGGCGACAGTGGAACTTGGAAAACCTGTTTAAGAGCCTTGAAGAACTGCCGGTGACGGTGGCCCTCAGTCTGGCGGAGATGGGTATTGAACAGCAGCTCTACGTATTTGAATTATTGCAGCCAATTCATCGCCTGCTGGATTTATACTGCGGCCATCCCGGGCAAGGACAGCAGCGATCGCCGGTAGGTGAGTGGGATGATTCACTCTGGCAGCAGGCAAAGGTTTACATTCATCCTCAGCTAAATACCGAAGCCTTTAGACAAGCATTGAAGATAGGAGCTGAACAGTTAGGTTTGATTCCATTTCACCAATATCTACGATTAGACAATCAGCCCATCAGCGTAGAGAGTTCCTTTGCCAACTGTCTATATGCTTTGCTGAATGGACCTCAAACCGTTCCAGCGCTACAGGAGCGGTGGCTCAAAGTGCGTCCTTTTGACTTATTGACGCTAGAACCCACATCTTCGCTTCAAGCTTTTCAAACGATTCGCAATTTTTTGCTGAGTCTGGAGCAAGCTGGATACGTTATGTTGGAAATTCCTTTGAACTAAGGTCAACAATTCGCTGAACTGGTCACATTGCAAACTCAGGATTTGTGAAAAAAGAGCGTTCTAACGGGTTCTATCCTCCAAAAAGTTAATGTAAGAAATGGCGGATGCCGGTCATCGCCATAACGAGGCCAAGTTCATTGGCTGCTTGAACAGAGTCTTCATCGCGCTTGCTGCCCCCCGGCTGCACGATCGCGCGAATTCCCGCTGCGGCGGCTGTGCGCACCGAATCATCAAAGGGAAAAAAGCCGTCGCTGGCCAGAACGGCTCCCTGAGCCTGCTCCCCCGCCTGCTCTAGGGCAATTTTGGCGGCCCCGACTCGATTCATTTGACCGGCTCCAACTCCCAGGGTCACCCGCTCTTTGGTCACTAAAATCGCGTTGGACTTCACATGTTTGACCAGCCGCCAGGCAAACAGTAGTTCCTCTAGGGTATTCGCGTCGGGTTTTTCATCGGTGACGATTTCCCACTCTGACGGATCGTCCTCGATATGGTCGCTTTCTTGCACTAAAAATCCTCCCGCGATCGCTTTGGGCGTGTGGGTGGGGCCACCCAGTAAATCTTTGAGCAACAGTACCCGCAAGTTTCCTTTCTTCTCCAAAATCGCCTGGGCAGCAGCTTCACAGGCCGGCGCAACAATGCATTCCAAAAAAGTTTGAGTCATGGCGGTGGCGGTATCCGCATCGATGGCCCGGTTAAGCGCTACGATGCCGCCAAATGCTGAAACTGCATCTGCGTTGAAGGCTTTTTGATAGGCCTCTGCCAGCGACTGACCCTGGGCCGCTCCACAGGGATTCGTATGCTTGAGTACCGCCGCCGCCGGTACCTGAGTAGGAAATTCAGCGATGATGCGCCGGGCCGCTTCTAAGTCAACCAGATTGTTGTAGCTCAAAGGCTTGCCCTGCAGAAGCTCTGCCGCTGCCCAACCGGAAGGGACATTCCCAGTTTGATACCAGGTCGCCGGCTGGTGAGGGTTTTCGCCATAGCGCAACTGCTGCCGCTGCGTGCCAGTCAGCGTCCACCGCTGGGGCAACTCAGTTTGGGCGTCGGTGTCGGCCTCCTCGTCCACGGTGGAGAGATAGTGAGCGATCGCCTGATCGTAGGTAGCGGTATGCCAAAAGGCCTGCCGCGCGCAGTCTTGTCGAAAACCCGGCGTCACCTCGCCGCTATTCTCTGCCATTTGCTCAAGGTAGCTCGGGTACTGCTCTGGGTGACACAGCACGGTGACAAAGGCATGATTCTTGGCGGCAGCGCGCAGCAGCGTCGGGCCACCGATATCAATTTGCTCGATCGCGGCAGGCAGCGTGACATCTGGCTGGGCAATCGTTTGCTCGAAAGGATAGAGATTCACCACGACCAATTCAAAAGCGCGTATATCGTTAGCAGCCATGTCATCGGCGTCGCTGGGCAAGGCCGGACGACCCAAAATGCCGCCGTGAATGCGAGGATGCAAAGTCTTGACGCGACCCCCAAGAATTTCGGGAGACCCCGTGTAGTCAGAAACTTTAGTGACCGGCAAGCCAGCCGCCGCGATCGCTTTGGCCGTGCCGCCGCTGCTGACAATTTCAAAGTCGAAGGTTTCGACGAGCGCTGTCGCCAAATCTGCCAGCCCAGATTTGTCTGAAACGCTCAGCAATGCTAGCCGTGACATCGCATTTATCTCTTTCTGTTCAGGCTTTTAATCATAGCGGGAATGGGGAAGGAGGGAGGAATGGAGAATGGGGAATGGGTTTTGGATTCTGTGCTGTACTAAACTGGGCAAAGCGCGCCCTTGTGGGTTTCTTATTCATGGCTGATGCGTCTTCTATTCAAAGCAGCAGTGTGCCTTGGCAAATCCGCCAGGGAGGCAAAAACCTGTCGGAGTGGATTCAGCTACAGCTTTCGCAGAGGGCCGCAAATGAGTCTACGCCGCCGCCAGATTTTGACTTTCCCCAGTGGTTGGGGCCGTTCATTATGTGGAGCTTGATTATCGCTGGTGCGATTTGGCTGGGCTGGGTGCTGGTACAGGCGCTCGAACAATATCAGGCAAGTCGCCGAGCACGACCGGCCAAACCAACAGTGGAATTTATGGTTCCGCTGGAAAAACACACTGCAGCAGGATGGCTGCGGCAGGCCCAGCAGTTTGAGCGTGACGGCAAGTGGCGCGAAGCCTGTCGGGCCCTCTACATGGCAGCCCTACAGTTGCTTCATGAGCGGGAGTGGTTGGCTGACTTACCCAGTCGCACGGATGGAGAATATTTGCAGGCCGTGCAGCAGTTGCAAAAGCCACGCCCACTGCAGGTATTGATCCGTACCCATGAGCGATCGCTATTTGGCGGGGAGGTCCTAGCCGCAGATAACGTTCAGCGCTGTCGTCGCGCCTATGAGGAGCTGGCCGACTGATGCTGCCAGGCTCCCTGCTCCAAAATCGCTACTTGCGCATCAGCTTGGTGGCCTTGGTGCTGCTGTTTGGTCTAATGGTGTTGTTGGCACCGGCGACCGGACAGAAAACTAGCGGTTCCACCTACAACCGCGCTCCTGAAGGCTATCTGGGCTGGTTTGCTTACATGGAATCGCAAGGCACCCCGGTCCAGCGCTGGCGCCGCCCCATTGAAGATTTGCTGGAGCAGCCGAGTTCAGGACCACAAACTCTACTGCGTATCTATCCTGGTTTGGTCAACTCTTTTCAAGGATGGAACCGCACTTGGCTGGAAGAGTGGCTGGCAGCTGGCAACACGTTTATCGCGATCGGCCTGAATGCAGAAATTACGGCAGCTCCGTTTAACGCGCGATTGTCGAGCGACTTCGGTGAGGTGGTGATTAAAACGCGACGGCGACGGGAACTCCCGATTAATAGCGATCGCAACCTGCTGGGCGATGAATACGGCGCTGTGGTCTGGGAGAGTCAACAGGAAGAAAGTGGGCGTTTTTGGGTGTCGCTCACGCCGCATCTGGCCGCTAATGCCTACATCGACGAACCCGGCAATTATGCTTTTCTAGCTGACTTGGCGATTCAAACTGGCGGCCCCATCTGGGTAGATGAGTATCTGCACGGCTTCAAAGACGCGGACGTTATTGTGACCGAGACGGTGAATAGCTGGGGCGCTTATTTGGCTCGTACGCCGGTTAAAATTGCCTTGATTCAAATTGTGATTTTGCTCAGCATTTTTTGGTTAGCCCAAAATCGGCGACTGGGCAATCTCACCCTGATCAAAGCGCCCAAAATCGACAACAGTCAGGCCTATATTGAAGCCCTAGCAGCGGTGTTACACAAAGCTGAGAGCACGTCTTTTCTGGTCGATATGATTACCAAAGCGGAGCGATCGCGCCTCCAAAATGCTCTAGGATTTCACTCCACCAACATTGAAGACAGCGCTCTGGAATCGGCCTGGACTCAGCAAACCGGACAATCCCCACAGGTCATTGAACCTTTGGTGCGATCGCCCCAAACGTCTAAAAAAGGCGCTGATGCGGCCCTGAAAGTTTGGCTGGAGAAGCTGCGACACATTCGTCAAATTCCTTTGCGTTAAGGTGCGTAATCAATTAGGGAGATTTCTGGGAATAAAGATACTTATTTATGCGGTGCGTCATGTTACGTTGGTGCGCCCTACGAGCTTTTTTTGAGATTGTCTGAGCGGTGCGTCACGCTGCGCTGACACACCCTACGAGCTTGCCACCTGTACGGGCAATTGGCCGTTTGCCCCATACCCTGCTATCCCCATACTCAACCACCCTGCCACTCTCATACCCTGCCCCCCAGCCCCCCTTAAACATCGACAGCAACCATGACTCATTTGGCATCTTCTCGCTCTGCCCCTGAAACCTGCTCTCTGGCGCCAGGCGTATATTTCCTAGGGGCCGGCCCGGGGGCGCCTGATCTGATCACCGTTAGGGGACAGCGCTTACTACAGCAGGCTGATGTCGTGGTGTATGCCAATTCGCTGGTGCCGTTACAAATGTTGAGTTGGCTGCGGCCTGACGCTGAGAAAGTTGCCACGGCTAATCTCACCCTGGAAGCGATCGTTCCGCTGATGGTCGAACGGGTAAAAGCAGGCCAGTCAGTGGTGCGACTGCATTCTGGCGATCCCAGCTTATATAGCGCTATCCATGAACAAATGCAGGCTTTGGCGGCGGCAGACGTTCCCTTCGAGGTGATTCCAGGGATCAGTGCCTTTCAGGCGGCAGCAGCGCAGTTAAACGCGGAACTCACAATTCCGGGGTTAGTGCAGTCGATTATCTTGACCCGTATTAGCGGTCGCACTCACGTGCCCGAGACGGAAGAATTGGCGATGCTGGCAGCGCATCAGACCAGTCTCTGTCTCTACTTGAGCGCCCGCCATGTGACCACGGCTCAGGCCCAACTGCTGCTGCACTATCCAGCAGATACGCCGGTGGCCGTGTGCTTTCGGGTAGGATGGCCCGACGAGCAGATTTGGCTGGCACCCCTATCTGACATGGCGGTGGTTACCCAGCGCGAAAATCTGATCCGCACGACTCTTTATATCGTCAGTCCCGCCCTAGCTGGAGCCGCCGTGCGATCGCGCCTCTACAACCCTGAACATGCCCATCTCTTTCGCCCCCGCGCCAACCAGCCAACTAATTGAGATTGGTTTGAAATCAGTTTACGGAAAGCAGTCACTTACTCCTTGAGTTCGCCTTATGTGCTCCAACGGCAGAATTTATAATGGCTTAATCAGAGCGGTATGGACTGGAGAAATTTTTGCATTGCCCTCTGGTAAAATCCCCAAATATCTAAGCAAAGATGCAGGTGATGGCATTGCAAGGGCTTTCTGTTAAACCGCCTGGTGAACCCAGTTTTTATTATTTCGCTTACGGATCTTGTATGTGTCCGGTGGATCTGAAGCGATCGCTGGGGGAAAGTATGCACCACTATGTGGTGGGACCAGCGACCCTGGCGGGATATCGGCTGGGCTTTTTTCGTAAGTCAGAGCGTCGCAACTGTGGCGTGCTCGATATTGTTACTGACGCTCGCTGTGCAGTCGAAGGGGTGCTCTATCGCTTGCCACAGCGCCTCAGTAGTCTGCTAGATGAGCGCGAAATCGGCTATCACCACGAATTCATCACGGTTCACTGTCAAGGACGTCAGTACGTCAATATTCGTACTTACACCGTGGAGAACAAGTTAGCGCAGGAAATTGCTCCCAACGATTGGTACTTCACTGTGGTGCTACGAGGAGCCTACACTTGTGGACTGCCGGAAAACTACTGCTGGAGATTATTTCACCACATGCATCGGCTACAGCAGGGACAGGCGGCTGGGCAACTGCCAAAACCGGCATAGTCTGTGTTGTATCCGTTCAGGTTATCGCACCGGATGTTGGCCATAGAAGGGCAGCACCGTTGACCAGAGGGGACAATCGCCGGCTCGCCACTGCAGTTGAGCCAAGGACAACACGCCTGCAACAGAGTTGGCCAATCCCCCTTCAGCGGTGATCGTGTGGCAGGGAGGGCTAACGCTGAGCTGAGCTTCCCAGTCAGCTTGGCTATAAAGTGCCTCTGGCAGCACGGGAATCACCTGCGGCTCGGCGATTTGATAGATGGCGCCAAAGGTTTCGCCGCGCTGGGCCCGGAGCGCAACGGCCAGGTGAGAGGACGAAGCCGGGCTGCCGGGTTGAGTGAGCTGATGGTGTTGCGCGATCGCCGTCAAGCTGGAAATGCCAAATAGGGGGATCTGCAACTGCTGGGCCAGGGTGCGGGCCACCACGACGCCGATGCGGGTGCCGGTAAAGCCACCGGGGCCTTTGGCGACCGCAATATAGGCTAAATCGGCCCAGTCATAAGGATGTAAAAAGCCGGCTAGGCAATCATGCAGATAGGCCGTCAGGTCGCGACCCAGGGGCCAGATTTGCGATCGCTGAGTACCGGTTTTTTCATCGGCGATCGCCAGCCCCAACTCGGGACTGCTCGTGTGAATCGCCAGCCCCATCATGACGCTGAGCGTACGGTGCCATCGGGCATGATGGTGTCTTGCAGCGTTGCTCCCTCAAGCACCGCTCCTTCAATATCAGCCCCTTGTAAGGTGGTGGCGGTCAAATTGGCGCCGCTGAAATTGACCTGATTAAGTTGAGCCTCGGTGAAAGCCGCGGCAGTCAGGTTAGTCCCTAATAAATTCGCTTCCCGCAAATTAGCCTTGGCCAATTTAGCTTTGGCTAGATTAGCCCGATTGAGGCGAGCTCCTTGCAGATTTGCTCCTGCTAAATTGGCATCGCCTAAATCAGCACTCAACAAACGAGCATCGGCTAACGTTGCGTCAGCCAAATTAGCCCGCGCTAGCTTAGTCCGCTGCAGTTCTGCTCGCTTAAGATTAGCGCCACTGAGATTAGCGCCGCTGAGGTCGGCACGGCTCATTTCCACCCCGATAAGGCTAGCTTTACTGAGGTCACATTCGCTGAGATTAACGTTTGACAGGTCGGAGCGATTAAGATTGACGCCTGCCATCACCGCCCGGCTCAAAATTGTTTGCGCCAGATCGGCACCCAACAGATTTGCTCCGGTCAATATTGCTCCGGTGAGATTAGCTTTGTTCACGTCGGCACCGCTGAGGTCAGCCCGAGACAAGTCAGCCTGAGTCAGATTAGCCTCAGACAACGTTGCGCCAATAAAATTCACCCGCGAAAGGTTGGCGCCGTTGAGATTAGCGCCAGTCAACACGGCATTACTCAAGTTGGCTTGACTCAGATCAATCGGCACATCGGGGGTAGACTCGCGCCACTCATTCCAGCTCTCTACGCCTGCGCGAAGTTTTGCAAGCTGCTCTTCAATTGCCATCTTGCGCTCTCGCCCTCCTTTAACAGCTATTGCTTACACACATTTCGAATGAGATGCCAAAATCCTGCATTGCCCCCCGCCCCAAATTTCGGGGATTTTGACCGAAAAGTTTCCAAAAGTTCAGGGATTTAGGGAGTTGGACAACTGACAACACCAGTTCCAGCACTTATGTATGCACGGTGGCCTTCAACAGGTGTGTCCATACTATGGCTTTTAGCGGTGCAGACCCGTAGGCCTTTACTGCCCTTCTGCCCTTCTATCGGCGAATAGAGACTCTAAGGCTTTGACACCCCAATCGCTTCGGTTTGTAACCAGTAGCACCTTATCCAACAATGCTAATGCCATGAACAATTAAAATGCCGCGTTCATCATGCCACACTTCCAGTCGCGTCATCTTGGATTCAGGAACGAATGTGTTTAATGTTATTTGACTTTACTCAGTATGGGACAGTTTGCTATGCGGAGTTTGTTGATTAAAGTTTGTCAGACTGAGCCAGCCCAGCTTCCTGAAGCCAGCGCCACCAGCATCTCTCGCCATTTTTACTCCTTTATCCCTGCGACCAGGCCAAGAGGAAATTGCCACCGAGTTAAGTGGCCGGTAGCGGTTAAACAGAGAAATTCGGGCGGTTGCTTGGCGGCTGCCGGCAGGGAACGCAGCGCGACGATCGCTCCATTCAGGGGCTCGGCTTGGGCAATCGCCTGTCCTGAAAGCGATAAGCCATCATTAGTCGAGGAATTTGCCCATAGCTGTAGTTGACCGTCTTGGCTGCCGGACACGACCCAGGGGTGAGTGGGATGGGGCAGGAGCGATCGCACGGGTAAGGCAAATCCCCGGGCCTGACTTTTCTGAAGTATGCCGCCGGTCTCCACGGCGCGCCAGCGCAGAGTGACATCCCAGCCAGCGGTCACAAGCGTTTGGTTTTCCATCAGCCAAGTGCTCTCGGTGATGCCCCCAGGCTGACGACTAAAGGTTCGCAACAGAGTATGCGTGGGACAATGCCATATTTTGATGTAACCCTGGGCATCACCCGTAGCCAGCCAGGTATCGTCACTACTTAAGGCCAAGTGGTTGACCTTGGCTACGTGCTGGTTACTGAAAGTTTGTTGCCGGTCAGTGGTCAAGTCTCTAGAGTAAATTTTTCCTTGATCATCGGCGATTAGTAGCGTGTCGCCCGTGGCCGTGAACTGTAAGGTCGTAATGGCTGCGTCGATCGCGTCTAGGGGCTGCGGCTGCCAGGTGCCCCCAACCAGTTGCCACTGACTAAGTTGGCCTGAACGATCGCCCGTCACAAACAAGGCTGCTTGGGAAGGCCCCGCGATCGCCGTGAGGCTAGACGGTGATGCCAGAGAGTAATCAACAGCACTGGGATCAGCAAGCGATCGCACTGCCACTGTGCCATCAGCCGTTAAGCATAGAAGCTGCTGTGTCACTGGCAGAACCACCATATCAACTGCCGGTAAGCCGAGCTCAAGCATGGCCTCTGGCTGCCATAGCCGAGGTGAAGGGCGGCGGCGGGACGGGAGATCGGTGGCGGTCGGCAGGGCCATGCCTAAACTGGCCATGACGGTAGCGACATCCGGGAGGCGATCGCGCAGGGCCGGCTGCACCATGCCGTCCACCAGGGTGGCCAAGCTGGGCGACACATTCGGCACAATGCTGCGCCACTGCCAGCAGCCGTTGACGCCGTCAAACAGGTCGAAAGGCTGTAGTCCCGTTAACAGGTGCAAACAAACAACACCCAAGCTGTAAAGATCACTGGCATAGGTGGCTTCGCCGCGCAGTTGCTCGGGCGAGGCGTAGTCGGCGCTGCCCACAAGGGTGCCTGGGCGAGCCATTTGGGTGGCAGTCACGGGCTTGATGGCGCCAAAGTCCACCAGCCACCAGTCAGACTGTCCCGATAGTTGACGAAAGTTGCTGGGCTTGATGTCGCGGTGAATTAGGCGATTTTGATGTAAGTGCTGGAGGATGGGCAGCACATTGCGTAAAAAGCGGCGGACTTCATCGCTGTCAAACGGTCCCATTTTGGCTTCCAGCTGCTGGTCCAGATGGGGGCCGGTGAGAAACTGCTGCACTAGAAACTGCTGAGGGCCCTGCTCAAAATAGGCCATGAGAGCCGGAATCTGAGGATGCTGACTGGCGATCGCCAACTGTTCCACCTCTCGACGAAAGCGTTCAGCAGCTCGCTCTTGCTCCAGTCTGGTGGCGTCTCTGGGAGTAAACCGCTTGATCAAGCATTGGGCGTTGACCAGCGTCGTGCGATCGCGGCCTACAAAGGTTTGACTATTTTGGCCCTGACCAACGCTGTAAACGGCTTCGTAGCGCGTGCCGAGCTGCAGTCGCCAGCCACAGCTCTGACAAAATCGATGGGAGTCAGGATTGGTAGGTTGTGAGCAGTCTGGATTCAGACAGTGGATCATCGTAGCCGCAGCCGCATTACCAGCGGCAAATGATCCGAGGGCTGGTCCGCCACCGTCAAGACTTGCATGTCCAGCAGCTCGATGCGATCAGGCGTGTAAAAAATATAGTCCAGCTTGAATTGGGGGGTATCGGCAGGATAGGTGAACTGGTCCGGCTGGGTGAATTGCTCCGGCGGTATCGCTGAGGCAAAGGTGCCGGCATCCAAAACGGTTTGAATGGAGCGCGGCTCGCCTTCCGCATCGCGATTGAGGGCGCTGTTGAAATCCCCCAGCAGCAGCACCGGATATTGCTCGGCATAGGTTTCTGCCAAAGCCAGCACAACTTCGGTTTGCGACTGCCGGGTGGGGCGATCGAAGGCCTCCAGATGGAGATTAATCACGATTAGCGTCTGGCCGTCGATATCAATTCGAGCCGTCTGGGCGAGGCGATCCAAATACAAAGCGTTGTAGAAAAACGGATTGCCCGCCACTTTTTCCAACACCAGTCGCTCGTGCTGAGTAATTGGCCAGTGGCTCAAAATCGCTTGACCTGACAACATTTGCCCGAAGTGCACCGATGGTGGCCAAAACGGGAAGGGCACGTAGCGTTTATCCCAGTTGATGGCGATCGCGCGCTGCCCATGGGCCAGTGCGTCGCCAATGGCGGCCACTTGATCCACTTGATAAGAACGGCGCGAGTCGATATCGATTTCTTGCAGGGCGAGAATGTCTGGCTCTAGGGGTTTTAGGGCAGCGATGACGGCAGCTAAGTTCGCCTCATACAGAGCCGCCGCGGGGCGCACCGCTTGGTTGTTGGTCAGCCCTGACAGATAGCCAACGTTGTAGGACACCACCGTTAGTTCCTCGGCGGCCATCCTCGGCGGATACGTTGCGGTTTTAATTTGGGCATATTCTGATTTCGGCAAACGCCCCGAACTCGCCCAAAAGAAGAAAACTGTTAGGACGACTAGACTGCCTCCTAGCACAATTAAAATTCCGGCAAACATCGCCGTTAGCCCCTTCATTAATAAACTCACCACCCGGTAACGGTTGAAATTTCGCGAGCGATCGCCCTATCTAGGTAATCGACCGTCTACAGAGTACTTCACAGCAAACAGTATTGAACTTGGCGCTGCCGTGGGAGCGGTTTTTTGATGGATTGGGCGATCGCTGAACTTGAACAAAGCCGTTTTCCACCCTCACCCTACGCTTGCAGTGTGTGCCGCTGCGTTCAAAGCTAACTTTAAGATCCACTTTCAAGTTTTAGACGAGTCATGAGCTGGAACACTTTAATTTTGGTATTCTGACACCTTGAACCGATGAGTCCACGATGTTGATCAAAAACCTTATCTTTTACGGTCTGCTGATTTTCGTGCCGATTTCCCTCGCGGCTTACTGGTTCGGTTGGGGAGATCTGACGGTCTTTATTACTGCGGCGCTAGCCATAATTCCGCTAGCCGGGTGGATGGGCACCTCTACCGAAAAAATTGCGGTGGTTTTAGGGCCATCTTGGGGAGGGCTGCTCAACGCGACCTTTGGCAACGCTACCGAGCTAATTATTGCTCTAATCGCGCTTAATGAGGGCTTGATCAGCGTCGTAAAATCCAGCGTTGTGGGTTCAATCATCAGCAATTTACTGCTAGTGCTGGGGTTGTCGATGCTGCTAGGCGGCATCAAATACAAAGAGCAAGATTTTCAGCCGGTGATTGCCCGAGTCAATGCTTCGGCGATGAATTTAGCAGTAATTGCCATCTTGCTGCCCACAGCGGTCGAATTTACCGCCAACGACGTAGCCAAATCCACGCTGCAAAACTTGTCCGATGCCGTCGCGATCATCCTGATTGCCGTGTACGGGTTGACGCTCCTATTTTCCATGAAAACCCATACCTATCTTTATGATGCCGGCACGTCTGATCAGGAGTCCTTCGCCCATGATGCGGGGGCCCATGATGCGGATGCCTCAGACAAGGATAAGGAGAAGACCGCCGCGGCGGATGCTGAATCGGCGCCCAATCTCAAACTGTGGATTCCGGTACTGCTGGGCGCGACTGTGACCGTCGCGGCCGAGTCTGAACTGCTGGTCAACACCCTCGAATCCGCCACTGAGCAAATCGGGCTGTCGCAGCTATTTACTGGGGTGATTTTGCTACCTATCATCGGCAACGCCGCAGAACACGCCACCGCCGTCACCGTAGCGATGAAAGACAAAATGGAGCTAGCAGTTTCGGTGGCCGTGGGCTCCAGCCTACAAATTGCCCTATTCGTTGCTCCGGTGCTGGTGCTGGCGGGCTGGCTTTGGGGCAAGCCCATGAATCTGAGCTTTGCTCCCCTGGAATTGCTGGCTGTGGCAGTCGCTGTTTTGATTACGAACTCAATTAGCTCCGATGGCCGCTCCAACTGGCTGGAGGGGACGATGCTGCTGGCAACCTATGCAATTCTTGGCCTAGCGTTTTATTTTCAGCCAACCTTGGGCTAAGTGCTGCTGGAAAAGCTAAGTTGCTGGGCAGAAGTGATGGCGTAATGGCGTGATGGCGTGTATAGCCTGAAGGCATTCAAGAAAGGTTGAGCCTGCCCAGCGGGCTTTGGCGCAACATCTGTAGTCTTAACCAAAGCAGTCGGTATTAACGCTAGCCATGTTTGAACTATTGTCCGGCAGACTATGTGACAACATATGGAAAGCTCTTTCGGGAAAGCCTTAATCGACTTTTGACCTCTTATCCATATTCTTAACAAGATGCCGATCGCCGTTACCGTCAAACTTTTTGCCGCCTATCAAGACGCTTACGGGCAGCCGGAACTGGCCCTGGAGCTGTCTGAGGGAGCCACAGTGGCTGACGTGCGCGATCGCCTACTTACGGAACATCCCGAACTCGAAAAATGGCGTGACCTTACTCGCTTTGGCGTCAACTTTCAGTTTGTAGACGCTGATATGCCGTTAAAGTCTGGCGATGAAGTCGTGATGATTCCTCCGGTCAGCGGCGGCTAAGGTTGAGAGTGGTTGGTTGTTTTGTTGTTAGTTCTCTAGTAGGCTCGCGGATAAGATGCCCGGTCTACTCCTTATCATCCTCATACCCTCACACTCTGCCACTCCCTCTCACCCTCAACTTTTGCCATCATGAAGCGTCAGCGTCTGCTCAAATCCCTCCAATTTATTGCCATCCTGATATCCGTTTCGGTCGTGGTGATATTGATCCAGCGCTATGGCGTTGCCCAGCTACGATCGCAAGTTGACCAGTGGGGAGTTTGGGCACCGGTCGGCATTTTCATCCTGCGATTCACCAGCGTCATTATTCCAGCCTTGCCCGGCACGGCTTACTCGATTTTGGCAGGCGGGCTGCTGGGTTTTGGCAAAGGCATTGCCGTGGTGTGCTTTTCTGACCTCTGTTCCTGCTCACTGAGTTTTTGGCTCTCGCGACGTTATGGGCGATCGCTAGTCAAACGGCTGGTCGGCGAAGGGTTTATGTACCGCATCGACAACTTCAGTCAGCGCCACTTAGAGCGCAATTTCTTCCTGCTGACCGGCTGTCTGATGACTGGTTTTTTTGATTTTGTTTGCTATGGCGTGGGGTTGACCAAGGCTCGCTGGCGGAAATTTCTTCCGGCGCTAGTCATCAGCATTGCACTATCGAATCCGCCCTTCGTGGCCCTCGGGGCTGGCGTATTAGAAGGTGGCGCTCGCTTGTTAGTGTTTGCCCTTTTAGGCGTTTTTGGTTTAGCCGTCATCACCTATTTTGTGCAGCGAGGCAAGCAGGCGGCTGACAGCAATTAGTCAAGTAGGCTGATATAAAAACAAGCGGCACAAAACCCATATAAAGTTTGGTGTGTACCAAGCTTACGCAAATATTTCGCTGTCTGATGCTCACAAGACTGGCGACAGCTATACATGTCATCTATCTAGAGAAGATTTGAAGAATGAAAGCCATAAAAAAGGATGCGATCGCATCCTTTTGAGCACTCAAGAGAGCTTACGGTATGAGAAAAAGTTCAGTCTCCAATATCAAATTTTCAGGCTAGAAGCCACGAAAAATGCTCGCTTTTGCTTCAGAACTGATGTGGGCTAAACTCAAAATTGGAAGACCAAATTCAAAGTTGACACTAGCGATTGCCTTCGGGGGGTAAAACCTCAACAGCGACCGGAGTGCTAGCAGCCTCAGCATCACCATCAACAATTTTTACTTTTAATGGCTGACTGTCGGCCTGCTGGGCAGTTTCAGGCGTCATTGACTGAGCCTTAATTTGCTCAACTACGCGCTGAAAAACTTTTTTCACAGTCGTGTAGCGATCGCGATATCTCTCAGTCAAATCCTGATCAGCTGAAACTGCATTTTCGTGAAGGTGAGTCTTGAAAGCCTGGAACCAATCGCCTCGGCGATCACGCACAATGGACAGGGCATGGCGGATAATTGCCCGCCATGAAGGGTCGGCTGAGGGCTGTTCGGCTGAAGTTCCATCGTCCACAGATAAAACTACCTTATCGTCTTTTTCCTGGCCTAAGTCATCAACGGCTTGCCAATCCTCTAATAGCTCAGCCAGCGTCTTTTTAGTAACAAAATTCAGTTCAGCAGAACCTTCTTTGACTTCTTCAAAAGTCATTGAAGCAGCTTCTTTCAAAATATTACCGATGCGATTTGCTCGCTGCTTACCATTCACTTGGGCCTGCTCTAAATCAATCTTGATGCGTTCTTTCACAGGGGTAGTCATGTTTAATTCTCTCCGATGATTTGTGTTATCTAAGGGGAATAACGAGTAGCTAGCCAACAGTGACTGACTTAACATCGATCACAGTTTCTGCGTGCTTCGATAATGGGTTCTGCTCTGCTGCTTGAGCACCTTTACGTCGGCGGTCAAGCACAATCTGAGTGAGTTCAGTTGCCACTAAGGTGGCTAGCAAACCATCATCAATCCAACCAATAATGGGGAAAACATCTGGCGCAATATCGAGCGGACTGACTAAATAAACCAGCGAGCCCAATATGACCAACCACCGATATTTTGAATTTCTTAGTAAACGTCTAAACCACCTAGCAATTGGCGCACCAAATAACCGCTTCATCCAGCTTTCCTCTCAAGTTCATTTTTATCTTTGCAAGAAAAACGCGATCGCACAGGTGTTGTTTTCCCTTGCGAAATAGCGCAGTTTTACACCGAACCGACCGTACCGTATTTATAGCCGTTGGGTTGGGAGCTGAGGTGGTGGGACGTATAGCCTGACGGCATTCCAGAAAGGCGGAACCGGCTGGAGGGCTTTGGGGTGATGGGGTAAGCAGCAGGGAGCAAAGAACGCTGAACCCAAAACTAAGAACTAAAAATCAAAAATCTGAATTTCAAACTTGGCATTCCTGAAGCGGCTGTCAACAGTTAGCAAAAACAAAAAAATGGAGAGAGCGATCGCCCCCTCCCGTTTTGTCAAATTAACTGCCCGATGAATCAGGGCACATCAATTTATATTAGAAACCCGACAGAATCAGCATTACCCTACGTGCGGCGATTTCTGGTCTAAGCGCTGCCCATGCTCATGAGCCGTCGCAGTCCTGTCCAGCCAATGACGACGTAGGCAATTGCCATCAACAAGCTGCTAATCGAAATTCGCGCTGCCGATTTCATCGCTTCCTGACGCACTTGTGCACGAGCGTCTTCACGACGGGTGCCAATTTCAGTTTCAATTTGCTGCTGAGCTTCGCCCGCGCGCTGGTTTAAGAATTGATCTAGCCCCGATGGATTGTCCTGAAACTGTTGAATTTCTTCAGGTAGCTGTCCCGCAGAGATCGCCTGCTGCAGCAGCGCGTCATCTTGAAATAGCAGTTCTAGCTGACTTTGTTGCTGACTTAATTCACCTTCTAGTCGCTGCCCCAGTTCCTCTCTGGCCTGATTGGCCTCACGCTCAACCTGGGCTAGCGCTTCCTGAGCAGTGATGCGCACGTTATTGACGTGTAAAAAGGTCAAAGCCAGAAAAATTAGGCCCAGAATACTGGCGATCGCACAGGCCCAAAATCGTAAGTCAGTGAACAAACTGCCGTTGGAACGAGCGGTGCCCGCGCTGCGATCAATCCAAAAACCAGCCAACAACAAGGAAATCCCCACTAAGGGGACAATCCCACGGTCAACAATCTGAGTTGTAACGTTGAGCTGCCATTGAGCATTCAGAAAATCAGGCGGCAGCAGCAACACGAGAAAATCTAGCAGTGCCGATAAGATAGTGACGGCTCCTACCAGCTTCAGAGCAGTGGCTGCGAGCGGCGAGGCCGCAGAGTTTGAAAATGATTTTTCAGCATTCATAAAGGTTGCACGGGGCTAATGTTCAAAATAGTTTGCCCTGCTGACGCTCATTTAAATCAGAGACTTCAAAAAAAGTTCCATCCCCAAGCCTTGCACGCCATCAGTCTTGACTTTAAGTTGCCCACTAAAAAGGCAACTTCATCAAAACTACACGTTTACAATTTGACTGACCGACCTGATCCAAAAAACTTCAATATCCTACGGCAAAAATGATGAAGCCCTAGGGAGCTGACCAGAATTCAGGACAATTGAAGACAAACCAGACAGGTCAACCGGCCTATCGCAGCCGTCACTGATGGTGACATTCCAGGAGGCTGAACAAAATTTTTGTAAGCTGCTTGCCGCTGCCTAGTGTGCTTATCAGTATCGCACCCAACGGCGACGACTTAACGCCTGAGACAATTCTCGGTTGATGTGGTGATGACGGGTTCGCTCCCTTCCTCTCCTCTTTCTCAGTATTAGTTTTCGGTCGGTAACAGTCGACTTAGATCGGTCGGATCGACTTCGTAAGCAGCGCCAAAGCCAATAACAAAGCGGCCCTGCTGGGGCATTAGCCGAAAAATCTGAAAATCGGGGAGCTGCCGCAACATGTCAATCAAGCTGCCAAAACGCTGCTTAAACTTGTCTGCGAGTCCAGCCCAAGTGGGATCATGCCGATCAATTTGCTCCACCGTACAGTCATACATCAGACGGCGACGGGCAAAAATTTGCTGAGCTTGGGCCTCGTCTTCAATCAGCAAAATTCCAGCTTTGGCGGCTGACTGCAGGTTTTGAGTATGGCTGGCGAGGCCGCTGACCAAAATGTAGAAGGCGCGATCGCGATCGCACACAAATGGCGTGTAGCTGGCTTGGGGTTGGCCTTCCGGAGTCAGCGTGCTCAACATCAAGCTTTGCACTTGCTCAGGAAAATTTACGTAGACAGATTGAACATCGGAGAAACTGACCATGCAATAAACCGTTACGATAACAGCAGACGTTCTTCCATTCATCTTATGTCTCTGGCGACCCCCTTAAATCAGCTTCCCGTCAACCTCAGCGCCGACCAACAGCAAGCCCTACAGCAGGGAGAAGTTGTGGTAGTCGGCAGTGCCGGAGACTATACCGTGCTGTCCTTGGTTCCGGCATCGGCCGAAACTGTGTGGAACGTGCTGACCAACTACGAGCAGTTTCCCGATTTCTTGCCGTCTGTGGTGGCCAGTCAGGTGCTCGAAAGACACGACAATCGAGTGCTAGTGGAGCGTAAAGATCGCCGTAAAGTCGGCTTTATGCCAATTCGCGTCAAAATCGTGACGGAAAATATCGAGCATTATCCCGATCGCATTGACTATCGCATGGTTAAAGGCACGCTCGATGAAATGAATGGCACTTGGGAACTGACATCGATTACCGAGGCGGATGGGGTAGACGCGACGCTGCTGACCCAAACCATTTCCGCAAAAGCCAGTCTGGGGCCGCTACAGCCCTATTTCTATGAGGTTTTTGAAACCGGACTGCAGGAGATGACGGCGGGGCTGCAGAGCGAAATGCAGCGGCGCAATAATGCCCAATAGCTATCTGCCGTTTGGCAACTGGGCATTGTTTAGATTGCCTGGAATTTATAGCTTTAGCCATCTGGGATAGCTTTAGCCATCTGGGTTATGCACTCAGGGCGATTCGAGCGTCTTGGCTCATTGCTAACTGGATCGAAACCAAAATCCCCAATCTTTAATCGATAATCATGTGTGGTCGGTTTGCTCAAACTCAATCAGGGGAAGCAGTTGCAACGGCCTTTCAACTATCCGTGCAGCCCGAACTACAGCCCCGTTACAATGTCGCTCCCAGCCAGCCTGTCTCGGTGATAGTGCAATCGCGCCAGAGCGGCGATCGCCAGCATCACGAGAAAAAGTGGGGGCTGCTGCCTGGCTGGAGTCGCGATCCCAAGCTGGCATATAAATTGATTAACGCTCGCTCCGAAACGGTGGCGGAAAAACCCGCCTTTCGTCAGGCCTTTCAGAAGCGTCGCTGCTTGATTGTGGCGGACGGCTTTTATGAATGGCAAGCCGCGCCCAAGGAGCAAAGTAAAAGCAAACAGCCTTATTTAATTCAGCTCAAGACGAGGTCTTTATTCGCTTTTGCCGGGCTTTGGGAACGCTGGCGATCGCCCGACACTGGCGATACAGTCTTTTCCTGCACGATTCTGACGACGGCGGCCAATGAGACCATGGCTCCGATTCACCATCGCATGCCCGTAATCTTACCGCCCCAGGCCTATGATCCCTGGCTCGATTCTGCCTACTATAATCGCGAACAGCTAGAGTCTCTGCTGCAGCCTTACGAATCGGAGGCGATGGCGACGACTGCTATCAGTGCCGCCGTCAACAATCCGCACAATGAGGCCGCTGCCGTGCAGACACCGCTTTAGTTGGCGGACGGGCGAACTCCCGCATACGGAGTTTCTCCGGCGAAGACACCAGAAGATATAAGGGCGCGGCATTTAGGGATAAGTCGATGACAGCTTTTAGTCGCAGTCGCGGTTTTCAACGTCTCCGTCGGGCATCACGGTATTGCAGAACAGCGCCATACTGCGATTCACTCCCCGTAAATTCGCATCCTTTAAATTAGCCCCTTTAAGATTGGCCTCACCCAACTTCGCGGCCACCAGCACCGCTCCCTCAAGATTGGCGTTGGATAGGTCGGCATCTAGCAAGTTAGTCTGCGACAGTTCTGCGCCCCGCAGATCGGCACCGGAGAAGTTGGCCTGGGAAAGCTGCGCCCCATTCATCTGAGCTCCCTGCAGGTTGGCACCGCTCAGATTGACATTATCCATAAATGCCAGGATGAAGTTGGCCTCTGACAGATTAGAGCCACTAAGATTAGCGCCGGTCAGGGTCACAATTTTGAGATTGGCACCGCTAAAATCTAACCCGCTTAAATCTGCATCATCCAGAATGCAAACTGGACATTCGTTAGTCTGCTTGAGCAAGTCAATATCTTCTTGAATAGCTGCCCAACTAGGCTGGGAAAACCCAAGCCACAGCAGAACGGTAAGACAGCAGGCGAGTAAGGAGTGCTTCATTCCGAAATTCGATTGCAACGTTTACATTGTCTCATCCAGGCGAGCGATCGCAGGGGATTTTAGAGAGATTTTGAACGATTTTGCCTTGCCAGATACAGACGTTGAGCCGGTCAAGGCTTACAGCTTACGATTCTGTAGCTCTGTCTCACTGGATTGAGGATAAAGTGCGGTGCCTGATGGGAACGCGCAAGCTTGGCGATACAGCATTTGCGGGTGACAGACCGCTACAGCACTTGGCCAGAGGCTGACCGTTTGATGTACCGTCCCATGCCAGCCCGACCGTGCCATTCGTCACCGTCTACAATCAGCTCGCCGCGCAGGAAGACCTGCTTGACCTTCCCCTGCACTTCCCGGCCTTCGAATAGGGAATAATCCACGTTGGAATGATGGGTGTCGGCGCTTAAGGTATGGCGCTCATGGGGATCAAAGAGAACCAGGTCGGCGTCACTGCCGACGGCGATCGCGCCTTTTTGCGGAAAGAGACCAAACATTTTGGCTGGGGCAGTGGACGTCAACTGCACAAAGCGATTGAGGGTGATACGTCCGGCGTTAACCCCGCCGTCATAAAGCAGCGGCAGGCGAAATTCGACGCCGGGAGCGCCGTTGGGAATTTTCGAAAAGTCATCCCGGCCGTACTGTTTGGACTGCAAAATGCCGAACAGGTTTTCGTTGAAGCAGAAGGGACAGTGGTCCGTCGCGACAATTTGCAGGTCGTCGAACCGGAGGCCGCGCCAGAGCGCATGCTGACACTGATGATCCCGCAGGGGAGGCGTCATCACAAACTTGGCCGGTTCAAAGTCAGGGCGATCGTATTCTTCATCAGTGAGAAAGAGATAGTGCGGACAGGTTTCAGCAAAGGCTGGGATGCCGCGATCGCGGGCCTCCACCACCGCGTCCAATGCCTCTTTGGCCGACAGATGAACAATGTAGGACGGCACTTCCGCCAGTTCGGCAATGCGAATAACCCGATGGGTGGCTTCTCCTTCCATCAGGCGGGGGCGAGTCAGCAGGTGATACTTAGGTGAGGTATTGCCCTGCTCCAGAGCCTCTTCAATCAGGGCTTGAATAACGATGCCGTTCTCCGCGTGCAGAATCGCCATGCCGCCGTGGTTTCCCACCGCTCGCATCGTGCGATAAATCGCTGCGTCGTCCACCATCAGCACGCCCGGATAGGCCATGTAGAGTTTGTAGCTGGAAACGCCGTCTTGGTTAATTAAGTCAGGAAGTTCCGCTAGCGAGCCTTTGTTGACGTCGGTGAGAATAACGTGAAAGCCGTAGTCGATGCTGCACTGGGGCTCGGCGGCGGCAAGGCGGCGATCGAGGGCGGCTTTGGGACTGTCGCCATGAAACTGTTGGGCAAAGTCGATAATGGTGGTTGTGCCGCCAAAAGCGGCGGATTTGGTTCCCGAGGCAAACGTGTCGCAGGTGTAGATATCGTTGCCCATCGGCGTTTCCATATGCACATGGACGTCGATGCCGCCGGGAAACACCATCAGGCCAGTGGCGTCATAAGTGGCAATATCATCGGTTGGCAGATCACGGGCGATCGCTTCAATACGGCCTTCCTCCACCAAAATATCGGCGATATAGTCATCCACCGCGGTGACAATGCGCCCGCCCTTAATCAGTGCTCTGCCCATGGGTCATGATGCTCCCTACTGGATATGCCGCCGGGAAAAACTAGGCCTGCTGTTGAGCTTTGTAAGCGGCCCAACCCCCGATATCGGAAATATCGGGCCAGCCCTGCTCGGCAATTAATTTTTGGGGATAAAGCATGGCGATCGCCGTGCCCCCGTCCTGCAGCATCACCTCCGCAGGATACATATTAGGCGGCTCGGTAGACACAAGATGGTCATATTGCTCCACAGACATTTGATAAAGTTCACCGGGAATGGCAATCCCATCAGCGGCGGTTTCATAGATGCCAGGGTGCCAGCCATCCTTGACCGCATGCAGACGATAGTTCGGTGCGGTTTGAGTTTCTTTGACAAACGTCGCCCCTTGCAAATTGCCGTGGTCGGGCTGTCCGCGCAGGGCAGAACCGCAGATAAATACGGTTCGAGTCTCGGCGCTGCTCATGATTTGTCTCTCCGTAATCGATTTACGACGCCCACAAATCTTAGCGGTCTCAGAAGCATTAGCTGTAAAGTCTATTGATGTGACCGCTGGTCGCCGCTCCAGAGTCCAAGAACTAGCATGCTACAGCCGCCAAAACTGCATTCTCTGAACAGCCGTGAGCAATGGCGCTCTTTCAATAGGTTGCTGTTCAATATCTCCAGTCGGAACGAAGGAACGGAAAGGGATTAAAGTATCGCTTTAGAGTTTTGAACTCATCGACAGGTAAACTAACCCAAAGCTCAAAACTGAGAACTTAAAATTCATTCATTCCTAATTGCTACCCGGTGGCTGCGGCTTCCTGGGCTTGGCAAGCGGGGCAAAGACCAAAAAACTCTAGCGTGTGATAAAAAATGCGGAATTTGTGGTGCTGCTGTAGCTCATGCTCCAAATCATGTACTGGGCATTCATCAATCGCAATGCTGCTGCCGCAGCGTAAGCAGGTTAAGTGGTGGCGATCTTCTTGAGGCAGGCTGTAGAGGGATTCACCACTGGGCAGCGTCCGCACCTGCACCAGCCCTTCCAGTTTCAGCGCTTCCAGGGAGCGATATACCGTCGCCAGCCCGATACTGTGCTTGTGATTGCGCAGCTCAACATAGAGGTCTTGGGCCGAAGCCGGTTTTGTCAGCCCCTTCATCACTTTGAGAATATTTTTTTGGCTGCGAGTGCGTCCGTTCATGGCTTGAGCAACAGCGACTTCTACTAGCTTAGTGCAGATAGGGAATACGGTAGGATAAGGGGGTTTTTTAGAGGCGATCGCGATGCCGACCTACCAGGCGCAAATCTACGTCACGCTCCGTCCCTCTGTGCTTGATCCAGCGGGCACGGCGGTGCAGACGGGGCTGCATCACATGGGATTTGAGGGAGCCCAACAGGTCAGAATTGGCAAATACATTCAGCTGGTGCTGACCGCCGCTGATGAAGCCAGCGCCCGGGCTCAGCTTGATCAAATGTGCGATCAACTCTTGACTAACCCGGTGATCGAAAACTACCGCTTCGAGCTTGCAGTCAATTCGTCAGCAGCCACGCCGGCATAGCGCCTCTGTACTGAAGGTTTGAGACTTTGGGAGCCCGCCATCATGAACGTCAGTATTATCGTTTTTCCGGGAGCCAATTGCGATCGCGATGCGGCTTACGTCACCCGGGATTTGCTGGGGCAGCCGACTCAGATGGTTTGGCATGAAGACCGCGATTTGCAAAATGCTGATTTAGTCATCGTGCCAGGAGGGTTCAGCTACGGCGACTATTTGCGCTGCGGCGCGATCGCTCGCTTTTCACCCGCTCTGCAGGCCACTGTGGAACACGCTAACCGGGGTGGATTGGTTTTGGGCATCTGTAACGGTTTTCAGATCCTGACTGAGGCGGGACTGCTGCCCGGAGCGCTGGTGCGTAATCGTGACCTGCATTTTGTGTGCGATCGCGTGCCGCTTCGAGTCGAGCGCACCGATCTTGTGTGGACCCACCAATATGCTTCAGCAGCGGTGATCACGTTGCCAATTGCCCACGGCGAAGGCTGTTACTATGCTGATGCCGATACCCTTCAGGCGTTGGAAGACCATCAACAGGTGGTTTTCCGGTATAGCGGTCCCGGAGGCCAGAGCACTGCAGCCGACAATCCTAACGGTTCGCTGAATCACATCGCCGGCATCTGTAACCGTCGGGGCAACGTGATGGGCATGATGCCCCATCCAGAACGCGCCTCCGATGCCGTTTTGGGCAGTACCGACGGCCTAACTTTGTTCAAAAGTGTCGTCAGCCGACAGCTGCAGCCAGCCTAGCCACAGCGATTAGCGGCGCCAGCTTAATCCCCGGGCGTTGCGATCTTCTTCCGAACGGGCTGCTGCACCGTCATTGTTTGCGCGCATTTGTCGGTTATTCTCTTCAACGTCCTATCCCAGTGTGCCTATGACTCTCAAAGAGCAACTTATTCAAGAACTCGACGGTGTTGCTGAGCCGCTGATTCTAGAAGTGCTGGACTTTTTGCAATTTCTTAAATCCAAACAGGGCGATGACTCAGCCGCAATGCAGCAGGCGCGGTCTGCGCTAACTTCCCCCGCGATCGCCCCTGCCGCCAAACCGTCAAAGTCAACGACGACCGATGGCTCGCCAATTATCCAAGCGATCTATACCGATGGCGCCTGTTCGGGCAATCCTGGTCCGGGGGGCTGGGGCGTCGTGATTTATTTCGATGATGGTTCGGTGCATGAGTTGGGCGGTGGCGATGCCAAAACCACCAACAACCGTATGGAAATGCAGGCGGCGATCGCTGGACTCCAATTGCTTGTGGATTTGCAGCAAAGCATTCCTGTTGAGTTGTTGACTGACAGTGAATATGTCAAAAAAGGGATCACTCAATGGATTACTGGATGGAAACGTCGAGATTGGCAAACCTCTGCTAAAAAACCCGTCTTAAACAAGGATTTATGGCAGCAATTAGATGCGGTTAATCAGGCTGCCAAGCAACAAACCGGGGCATCCGTGCAGTGGACTTATGTACGAGGCCATGCCGGAAATGCAGGAAATGAGCGATGCGATGAGATTGCCCGGGCCTTTTCTCAAAATCAAGCGATCGTGCTTCAGCAACATCCGCAGATCGCAAATTCGCCTGGATAAAGACACTTTAGAATAGACAGGTGTCTTTCGTCTGTCCAAAAAGGATTGAGGTAAATTGAGAAACTTTTTTTAATATAAGGACTTAGAATGGAAAGAGTTTTTTCAAGGGAATGTGATGGCTGATTCAGGGGTTAATGAAGCGATTGAATCCGTAGAAAATTTGCCCCGCGAGGCGCGAGTTACTCAGCTACGCAACACGATTGATACTCTGCATATTGCCGATGCAATTGCCAAAGAAGGCTATCTAATCACCAGTTCTGAACTGGCTGATCTGATGGACGTCAATGCCAGTGCAGTAACTAGCCGAGGCGAGTACTGGGCTTGGCGCAACTGGTCGGTTTCGCGCGTCCGTCGCGAAGGTAACCAGATTCTTTGGCAGCTTGAACGCATTGATTAGGAAATGTTTCGATAAGGATTTCAGCTCCTCTGTGGACGTCATTCGCTGATATTGAAATCCTACATAAGACAGAGACAGTTGCGGAGACATGCAATTTTGTCCTTGGTCTGTTACTACGGCAGACTGCTGACTCGCAAATATATTCTTTCCCCAGCCTAGTAACGCTAGACTGGGTAGCGTTTTCAATTTCAATTAACCCTAAACATCTCAACAGCTTAAGATACTGGCAAATCAAAGGGATTGGGACTTGAAGCTCGTGCTGACCCCCTAGATAGATATCTGGTTATCTTGGCTGCTTCTGACGAGATAATTGCCAGGGGTGATTGCCCTATCACCTTATCTTTTGGGTCGGGTCCGATAGACCTGAAAAGCAATTAAACCCACCAATCCCAGAAAAAAGATGGCGGCAGCGGCATCAGCTTCACTGCCCGGCAGCGGAAAATACATCAGAACAGCAGTCATAACAGTTGCAAGGAAGATGGCTTTCACTGATTAGATTAATGCTGTGGCGATTATCAGGCCAAATAATGCTGCCCTATTCCCATAAAGAGCTTCTGGTTTTGGGCAATTTAAGAGACCCTCTCCTCTGCTGCAGATTGTCTAGCTGAAGTAAGCGCCATCATCCTTGAGCAGTCAAAGCCTAGTGTTGGAAAAGAATTAGGCCTCAGCTGATTTTCCAGGGCGAGTGCATCTATACCGACAGTTCTTTGATCCACTCGGTCGACCGACTGTCGCGATGCTTACCTGGCACTCGGGGCTTGGACTCTTCGAGGGTTTCCGGGTACTCGACAAATACTGCTGCCAGCAGCTTCTCTTTCTGAGAAATGCCAATCTGCTCGAAGACCTGGTTTGCGCCCAGCTTACCGCCGCTGGACCAGTAAGAGCCCATGCCATGGGCCGTGAGCATTAACAGCAGATTTTGAACCATCGCCGAACTAGCGGCTAGGTGTTCTTCATCAATCATCACTTGGTCAGGCTTAGGCTCAGTTACCTGGGCAAATTGAGGCAGCCAAGTGACCAGAACTAGCGCTCCACAGGCATACATCATGCGCGTAAGCTTATTGGCTGGATCTAGCTCAGGAAACCACTTGAACAGGTTATTCGCTAGCTTTTGCGATTCTTGGTGCCACAGCACGTATGCTCGCCAAGGTTCCGCCAGATCGTCTTCACCGCGATCAAAGTGGAACGGGGCCCAGCCGGCAACCTGTAACGATTCCAGCACCAGCGGTCGGTTACGCTGCTCGACTGCATCGGTGAAGTGCACAGGATTTTCGGCATCACCAAGCACTTTAAGAGTTTTGCGTTCTTTAATGGCGATCGCTACCGCATTGGGATCCATAGAAATCATTGTTGAGCAGCTCCAATATCACCAATCGTAAAGCGTTTTGTAGAGTTCCAGAACATGCTAGAAAAACCTTGTGCAGCGATGTCGAAAGGCCCTTAAGCTAACATAGCCGCCGCAGACCATATCTTTAATGAAAGAGTATTTCAGCAGACAAGAAAGCTGCATTGCCCCCTTACTGACTGCATTACGGATATCATCAGCACCAATTCAATGCTTGACAAATGAGACTTATTCTCAATAGCTTACGAGAACCAAGATAACATAGACGGCGTTCAGTCCATGGGGCTTTCCATTCAGGGATGGCCGCCGCCGCGACCTCGACAATGGGACAGGGAAATTTTGGTTTGAGTATACTTTGTGCCGCTCGACCAGAGATCGTGAACCAATGATCTAGCAGATGGTGAACTGACATCGGCGATCGCCTCTCCACTGGCAGCCCAGTCAATCATGAAGATTAGTGAGAATCATTGTCATCAAAGTGTTTGCAGTGGCAGCATGCAAACAAGCTCTTTTTTGCTGCACGCTTCCAGGATGGTCGATACTAATTTTCGATTTTCGCCTGTGGATGTGAAACCGTTTTCATCCCAACGCCTTTAGTTTCAATATTTTGTAGCCCTAGAAAAGAGAACCGATATAGCACCTATTGTTTGACCTGCTTTCATCCTAATTCCATGTAAAGTCACAATTTCAGTTGCTTGTTGCCCGATTGATTGCAGATTTGTCGACGCTGAAGTTGAGTGACTTAGCCCCTCATTTTTGTGGAGAGAAATCAGATGGTAACCATTGATGACAGTCGTTGGCCGGTGGTTTCGGCTCGGTTTCAAGGAACGGGGACCCCAACAGATATGGCCCAGTTCTATGTCAAATTTGAAGCCTGGCTGGCAAAGCAAGAAAAGTTTGCCCTGGTGATCCAGCGCGACGATGCTGAAGCCGCTGAAGCCGAGGGCAAGCGGTCTCCCGCAGCGAAGCAAATGCGTAAGGAAGGCATTGCCTGGACGAAGGCCCACAAGCCCCAGATCGCCCAATACTGCGCTGGGGTG
>JBCCJU010000048.1:0-34367 GCA_039027715.1 Cyanobacteria bacterium P01_C01_bin.120 | reverse complement strand
GCCAAAGCTCAAATTTTTGCGTTGATTTCCCATTGGGAAGGGTTTCCCCGCACTATTTTAGAAGCAATGAGAGCTGGATTACCCGTTGTTGCCAGTCGAGTTGGGGGGGTTGCGGAGGCCGTTATTGATGGTGAGACCGGATTTTGTGTTGCAAGACAGGACGTGGAGACTCTTAGGAAGCGGCTTGCCCGGCTTGTATTAGAACCTCAGTTGAGACTACGCATGGGGCAGGCTGCTCGTCGCCGATATGAGGCAAATTTCACGTTTCAGCAGATGTATGCCAAAACGTGCCAGGTATATGAGCATGTTTTGGGATTGGAGGAGAATATCTGATGCGGCCGGTTTCGGTAATTATCACCGGCGCAACCGGATTAATGGGACAGACGCTTGTCAGAAAGCTGAGGCAGGCATCATCCAGTCTGTCTCTAACTTGTATCACCCGCTCCTCTACACACCATGCCTGCCTGCAGGACTTGAATTCGAATATCACTTTCATTTCAGGAGATACGGCTTTACCAGACACCTGGCAGCGAGTTTTTGAACAATCTTTGCCTGAAACGATCATCCATTTAGTCCAGCTCAGACAGGTGCCGACAATCCTTGCCATTTTGAAACAGGCAACCTACTCTCCGAGGCTTATTATTATTGGCACAACTGGGGTTTACTCGCGTTACAACGCTTACTCTCAGGAATATAAAGCAGCAGAAGCATTGCTCAATCATTATCGCGGCTCCTATTGTCTGCTCAGACCCACAATGATTTATGGGTCACATAGGGATAAGAACCTGCATAAGTTGATCAAGTTTTGCGATCGCTACGGCTTTTTTCCCGTATTCGGCTCTGGCCAATATTTGCTTCAACCGGTGCATGCTGATGATTTAGCCCAGGCCTTATTATCTGTTTTTCTCAAGCCTCATGTAACCGGTGCGTATGATTTATCTGGGGGTACTGTAGTCACTTTTGTAGAGTTGTTGAAATTGGTGCAGAAGCTGTTAGGCAAGCCAATTCGCCCTTTATATATTCCTTATCGATTAGGGGTTTGGTCGGCAACTTTAACTGAAACGTTATTAGGTGTCAAAGCACCAGTGCGCAAAGAGCAAATTTTGCGCCTGCAAGAGGACAAAGCTTACTCTTATAAAGCGGCCAGTCAAGCTTTTGGCTATATGCCGCGATCGCTCGAAGTCGGCTTAGCTGAAGAAGTCAATATCTTAAGGTTGGAAGGGCTGATTTCGAGATAAATTTTCAAGGTCAATGCATTTATCTGTAAGCAAATGCCCACAAAGCTGCTCCTGTTAATGCTGATCAGTTTTGGGATAGCTGCCTTTGCAACAGGGCAGTTAATCAAGCTTTTTGGTCAAGCACTACTAGACATACCCAACGATCGCAGTTCCCACACGCAGCCTACGCCACGCGGGGGCGGTTTGGGATTTTGTATTGCCTTTGGCGTGACCTGTCTGCTGGCCTGGGGCGGTAAAGGGGTTGGAATGCTGGAGTCGCTAAGCCTGTCCCCTGCGCCGGTCTATAGTGTGCTAGTGCTGCTGCCGCTGGCCACTGTGGGACTGCTGGATGATCGCTTTAATGTCCCGGCTCGAATTCGCTACGCAGTACAGCTCGGAGCCGCAATGATCGCTCTCCTCAGCTTTGGTGTGTTTCCCCTGCCGGGGCTGCCCGATATGTTTTGGGCAACCGCATTGGTCAGCGGGATCACCCTGATTGGCTTCACAGCATTAATCAATTTCTACAACTTTATGGATGGGCTGGACGGACTGGTTGCCAGCGTCACTGCCGGGCAGCTGGGATTTTTGGCGTTTTACCTACAGCAGCCCCTCTGGTGGCTGATGGTGGCTGCCCTGCTGGGCTTCCTCTGGTGGAACTGGTCACCGGCCAAGATTTTTATGGGCGATGTTGGCAGCACAGTGTTAGGAGCCTGTATGGCGATCGCTCTCCTGTCATCATCTCCGGACCCGGCCCGTAATCTAGCCGCCTTGGCGATTACCCTGCCGCTAACCGCTGATGCCATCTACACTCTGCTGCTGCGGCTCTGGCGACGCGAAAATATCTTTCAAGCGCATCGCACGCACCTGTATCAGAGACTACAGCAGTCGGGCTGGAGCCATCGACAAGTGGCAATCACCTACTTACTATGGACAGGAGCGATCGCACTTTTGATTCAAGGCTGGCAAGGCTGGGGTAGTTTGCTAAGTTTGGGCTTGAGCAGTTTGTTAATGATCTTTGGCGAGGCCTATCTCAGCCGACGGCCAAGTCCAGTCATGCCCTCTAGTCATTGATGCGTCACTCTTCTAAAAAGATGTAGAGGGGCTTTAACCCTGGTAAAAGTTGATGACGGCAAATCAGATCAATTCTGAACTAAAGCAGCGAGTCCAGGGATTGTGGCTGCCGAGTGAGACAGAAGCTCCGTGGACGGTACCTTCCTGGACGCTCCAGACCGATAACACCGCAGACCTGCTGCAGGTGCTGCGACGGGATCCTGAAACATCCGTCACCGAAACTTCCCTAGATGAGTTGATGGCTCAGATCCAGCGACAATGTCGAGGCTATGGGGCGGAAGGCAACGGAATCGCCCAGCGCCATCAAGCTTTATTTGAGTTTTTGCAGCAGATTGGCGATCGCTGGCGAGTTTTCCGGGTTGGCGAGGTTACCGTTGATATCGTCGTCGTCGGAGAAACCGCTGCCGGCTACGTGGCGCTACAAACCCAGAGCGTCGAAACTTGAGTCAGCGCACTTGAGTCAGCGCGACTAATCGCCTGACGGCCATGTCTAATACATGGGCATAACTGTAATGCTCAGTCATTTGCTCTCTCTAGCCGCCCCCTCTTCATCTACTTACCCACCTATCTTTAATCCACTCCACTAACTTTCCCGGAGATCTAGAAACCTTACCCACTTTGGGTCATGCTATTAGCAAACGCAATCCACGCTGGGAGATAACTGATGGCAGAGATGGATCCGGTGAAGTTGATGAAGCAAGAGGTAGGTCGAGCCGCCGCCGCTAAAGTGCAGTCGGATACGATTGTGGGCTTAGGGACAGGGTCGACTACAGCCTTTGCGATTCAGTTTTTAGGCGATCGCTTGGCGGCGGGCGAACTCAAAAATATCAAAGGCGTGCCAACGTCTTTTCAGGCATCCGTGTTGGCCAAGCAGTACGGCATTCCCCTAACAACGCTAGATGAGATTCAGCACATTGACATCGCGATCGACGGGGCCGATGAAGTTGATCCGCAGTTCAATCTGATCAAAGGCGGCGGGGCCGCCCATACCCGCGAAAAAATTGTCGATGGCTTGGCTGAGGAATTCATTGTCGTCGTCGATAGCTCCAAGCTGGTGGATAAGCTGGGGTCTACCTTTGCTTTGCCAGTGGAAGTTCTGCCGATGGCTGTGGCCCCCGTCACTCGAGCGCTGACGGCACTGGGGGCAACGGTTGACCTACGCATGGGGATAAACAAAGACGGCCCCGTCATTACCGATCAGGGCAACATGGTGCTGGATGCTAAATTTGTTGCGATTACCGATCCCGCCGAAATGGAAGCCACTATCAACAATATTCCAGGCGTGCTTGAAAACGGTTTGTTCGTAGGGGTCGCCACCGCAGTCCTGGTAGGTGAGGTAAAAGATGGGGCAGCCTCGGTTCGCAGCCTCTAGGAAATTCTGTATTGGGCTTAGCCACTTCCTTGACTCAATCTGACTCTGCTAAGGCGCGTCATCAATCGACGTCAGAAACCTTATAGAATCAACGCGACTATACCGGCTCTGACGCTATGGTCTGAAGACTGGCAATCTTATTTCGGACCCTATGTCTGAATGCCAACCGTCTCCAAATTATCCCTGCCGCTCAGATTCCCTAAAATCAAGGATCCGATGGTGGCTCACGATGCCGCGCTGGTGGTGCCGACCAGACAGCAAACTTTTTTCTGCAAATCTCCCTAGCATTGCTCGACGCTATGCTCAGAACACCGTCTGGAGGCTGCCAGCAATCACAACTTGGTGTCCCATCGGTATACTGTCCTTTATTTTCTTTGGCAAACAGTTGAAAATGTTGCTTTATCTATTCGTAATATCTCAGTGGCAGCATGCTTCTGAGCTAAAGTACTGCCCTGGGTAAGTTGACATCTTTTCCGAAGAAACCAGGAGATTTTGATCTCATCTTCTATTTGTCTTAAGTTTTTGAGTACTTTCACTGAATGAAAAGCGGTGCAAGACTCCCAATAATCGATATTAGGAAATTAAACGATTTGACAAACTCGATGAATTTTCCCCAGTGTCAATAACGCCAAACTGTAATATATACGGCATTACTCATATGCAAGGCCGCTTTGGCAAACTGCTATTGAGGTTAAGCTTTCAGCATCAGGAAATCGCGCATTTACTTCATCGAGTCATATTTAATCAATAAAAGTTGACAGGATAGCTGTCGCTAGTTCTGTAAGAGCGAGACGACGAGCCCCTGGATCGAGCGCTAGATATTGAAATAGCAACAAGCAATCGGCGTTAATTCAAATGGCTAAAGCTATCATCAACTTACTGTCGCCTATGGAGTGACGCTTAAGCACAAAGCAAAGCAATGATTGCAGCGAGCCTTTTTCACAACTTTACAGTTGCAATTCCTACGTATAACGGCGCTCAACGGATTCCCTATGTGCTGGAATGTTTGAGGTGGCAACTAGGAACCGACCACATTTCCTGGGAAATCATTGTGGTTGATAACAACAGCACGGACGATACAGAACTTGTTGTACGAGAATTTCAAAAAGGCTGGCCCAACTTGCGCTATGCCTTTGAACCTAAACAAGGAGCCGCTTTTGCTCGCCAGCGAGCCATTCGACTGGCACGGAGTCCACTTGTCGGATTCCTAGATGACGATAATCTGCCCTCGATCATCTGGATTAACCAAGCGGTGAAATTTTTTCGAGAGCATCCGCAAGCGGGAATTGTCGGCAGCCATATTCGGGGAAAGTTCGACTGTGACTTGCCGGCCAACTTCGACCGTATCGCTGCCTTTTTAGCGCTAACTTACCGGGGCCCCTCGCCGCTGATATATTCTCCGGATCAGAAAGTGCTGCCTCCTGGAGCCGGCATGGCAGTTCGGCGTCATGCCTGGCTAGAAAATGTTCCTGAGAACCCGATTCTATGCGGTCCAACTAAAGATAGCGTGCTATCGAGCGAAGACCTAGAGGCGACACTGCATATTCAAAAGGCAGGATGGGAAGTTTGGTACAATCCGGCGATGCGAGTCGAACACAAAATTCCGGCCCGACGCCTAACTCAGAAATATTTATGCTCTTTAATGAAAGGTGCTGGATTGAGCCGCCACCGCACTCGTATGCTGAGTGTTAAAAAGCATCACCGATATTTCATGACTTTGGCTTATGCCATCAATGATGTGCGTAAGATTGTGCGCCATATTGTTAGGTATCGAGCAGCCGTTTGGCGAGACCCGGTGACCGCCAGCGAAATGACGTTATATATCTACAGCTTGATTAGCCCATTCTTTTTCCTGAAGAGGCGGTTGGATAAGACCTGGCCTGACAGTAAATTGGGGGAAGTCTCGGAAAATCCTGTATCGTCCACAATGCAGGACCAGCATACCTAGCCTGGGCTAGCATTCTTCGTTGGAGTTTCATTGAAGTCACTGATTTCCAGTCGTATAGCAAAGTTCAAAGTGTTGAGTTTTTAGTTTTAAGTTAAAGTCCTTGCTGGACAGAGGGTTGAGCGGCTCTCAGGGCCCTGACCCAAATGCAGATTGTTATATCCCTCTTTAATCACTCTGGGGAGAGATAATCTGGAAGCTCCAAATCCCGTTACTGAAATGGCAGCGTTATGGATTCCCTAGAACGAGGAAATGCAGGGTTCATTTTTCCTTTCCTTAAAGTGACAGAAGAGGAATATCATTGACAAGGCAAACGTTTTAGGCCTAGTGCAGTGTCAAGGTTGAATTTGTAGGTTGGATCAGCGCTAGCGTAACCCAACAAAACCCTTTTCTCTGTTGGCTTTCACTCCGTTCAACCCAACCTACACAACGCACAAGATATAGATGACAGATCGCTGGTTATAACGGTTGAAAAGATTCCAGTTCCCTAAGCATGCGATTTAGTCTTTGACTCGACGTGAAGCCAGGCGATCGCCCTATAGGCTCTGCATCCTGCTGTGTCGTTCTCGCAAGATTGCCAAACGACTACAACGATCCAGAAAGAAATGGTGCACCTTGTGTGGTCAGACAATCGGCCGAGGATTGATCAGCAGCGGCAGTTAGGCTGAAAGATACGCCGCAGCCACAGGTTTGCTTGGCGAGAGGGTTAGCAAAGCGAAAATTGCCGCCCATCAAATCTTCGGAATAGTCAATCGCTAGACCGTCGCAGTTGAGCAACTGGTCAGCAGCAATTACGATCTTGAGTTGATCAATTTTTATGGTCTGATCGGTGGCCTGAACTGTCTGCCGAAACCACAAATCATACGTTAATCCAGCACAGCCTCCAGGTATCACCACCAGTCGCACGACCCCACTGCTGCAAGGGTCGTTTGCTTCCAGTCGTTTAAGCTCGCGAATCGCGTTTTGGCTTAGGTGAATCATGGCAAAACAGTGCAGTGACTCATCTTAGAGTAGCGTCAGTTTGAGGTCTGTAGAAATTTGGGCGGTCTGGCAATCACCAAATTCTTCATGAGAGGCGTATGCTCAGCCTTGGTAGCAATTTCCAAGACTCGCGGAGGCGTCTGTTGCCATATCCAAAAGATATCAAGTCGCCATCTCAAAGCCCTTCAAAGCGGTAATGAGGTCGTGATGAACGGTTGGGGAGGTGGCGATCGCCAATCCTGGCCAAGCATAGTCTACACAATCATCCAGCCGCGGTAGGGGGTGTCCCCGATGATCGGTTACCAGGCCGCCCGCCTCTTGCACTAAGAAAGCTAAGGCGGCACCATCGATAAATTTGCCTGTGGCCAGCACGACACCTCCTAGTTGTCCTTTAAGAATGCCGTTAACGTTGGGAATTGCCCGCTCAGGAGAGTAGTCTTCCGAGACGCTGACAATGCTGTAGCGATCGCTTAACCGCGGCTTCAAAGGCGCGATGCGAGTGCCCAAAAAGAGAGTACTACTGTGGGGGATTTCTAAGCGCTGACAGTCATCTAAATCTTGGGCCAGGTGACCAATGCGAGTGCCCTCGCCCCGCAGCGCATAGTAATAGCAGTCCTCTGCCGGACTAAGCGCCAGCACTGCGGCAAATCCATCGGCATTGAGAACAGTCACGATGATTTGATAGTTGGGAAAACCGTCCATGTAAAATAACGTGCCGTCAATTGGATCAAGGGTGACCAGATAGTCGCCATCCGGCCCCAAATCGATCGCCCGGAAATATTTAGTGTTATAGGATTGCTCAAATTCTTCGCCATAAAATCGCAGGTTAGGAAAACTACCCAATAGCGCCACTTCAACAAACGTTTGAATGGATAAGTCGGCATCGGTCAGCGCTGCCGCAAATTGGGTGGGGCCAGCTTTGTCAGGCTGAGCAGCAATTTTGCTCTGAATCTGTCGTGAATAATTGGCCGCCAAGCGCAAGGGCGGTAGGAGGGTTTCTAAAATTTCACGGGGCGTTGGCACTGAGGTCATGGGTGAAGGTGGCAAATAAGCAGCGCTTTAATTATCCCGACAAATGACCGTCGAAACGGCGCAATTAGCGCATATCTCATAGGGAAGTGCCGGGCTCAAGTTCTGAAATATAAAATTCATCCTTTGGTTCGGTCGCGCCTAGCGCTGAAAGTTTTTGTCAAGTGAGGAGTCTCAACCCTCTTAGCTGATAAACCTTTCTCTGATTTATTAAGAATGTAGAAGCAATTGGAGGGTGAATTGATGCTGCTAACTAATTTTGTAAATCTGTGGTGTTGGACTGTTCTTTTTAGTAGCACTCTCGCTACCCAATCGCTTTATGGCGCCTGCCGAAAATCTCAGTAAAGGTACGTAGCCAGCTATTGCACAAAGTGACAATCCAATTCAGTAAATACTAGGTTGTTTGATGCTCAGAAAGAAAATTTCTGGCAGTGTTTCAAAAACCTTTCACTTTACGCTCATATTGAATTGGCATTGTATTAAAGCCGTCTGAAGTAATTGTGAGGGCTATAGGCAATTACACGAGCCATTTAAATAATAGAAACATCATCAGCCTCCCAAAAGAGTAAGCCATGCAAGAATCTGTTCAGCAAATATCAATTCAAGAGATTACGCAGCTGCGAAACTCAAAAATCGAAGCGCTATATGAGCGATTGATGCAGGTTACCGATCATTATGAAAAAAACGAGATTTTGCGTGAACTAGAGCTGCTAACCGGCGTCAAACTGATGTACTGAATGTTAAAGAAGCTGATATGGGCTTTTCACTAAATTGCGTTTATAAAAGAATAGTTCTCACAAGCTTCATGCTGTCGAGCTTAAAGGCGCGATTCAGCCAGTAACGTAACCGTTTCACGTAGATTGCCTGAGGACGGCGATCGCTGTTATTAGCGTATTTCAGGAAGCTTAAAACGAGTTAGTTCTACTAACTTTGGGCTGAATTTAACCACGTTCTGGACGCTTGCTATTTGTCATTTCTTTGTGCATAAGCAAACATTACAATTGCGCTTTTAATTGAGCAATTGTAGCGTCGCTTTATTTCTTTGTAGCGTCGATAACAATCTTGAATGGTAAGACTAATCCAGGTCAGGGTTCCGTGGAGAAGCAGACCTGATGACAGGCATTGCTGTCTGTGAAGTTTGCTCAGGCAAATAGCGGATGGCAGCATCAGAAAACTCAATGCGGCGATACTTTTGCCAACCGCGATTAGCCAGAGTTCCGCTAACCACCAAAACTCCGACAAATGCCAGCAGCGCTTGCCCCTCCATCATTCCCAACAAAATGTTGACTGAGCCAGCAGTCACAACCGTGCTAGTAATAGGTTCTCTTCGAAATAAGCGTTTGATAAACACAGCCAATTAAATTCACAACAAAAAATACCGGGAGATGCCTGGCCGTAGCCCGTACCAATCATCGGTCGCCGACTTTTCAATCTACGTGACTTTAGCCTAGTTAACTGAGTTGGTCTTCCTCAAAAGAGCGGGCCAAATTCTTAACAGGCACAGATGATGCCCAATATTAGACCAAGCCGAGCCAAGTCAAGAAGCCTTTACCGGTGAAATATTCAATCGCCAAAATTGCCACAAATCCAATCATGGCCGCTCGGCCATTGAGTTTTTCTGCATAGCTAGTAAACCCTGATTTAGGTCGATCAATAACAGGCTTGGCTGTGGGCTTTAAATTAGTCATGTTTGTGGAGTGTCAATGCGCGTGGCTATTGCTTCTCATAATCTTAGGGCATGATTGAATCGTCAACTTCGGATCTCCGTAGCTTTGAGTTCTACAGCGGCCATGACCGACTGTCGCCTAGGAAGTGTATACCTCGGCTCTACTCCCCCTCTGACTCAGCCGCCACTGGGCCTTCTTCAGCACTGCGTTCTGGCTTCAAAAGAGGAAAGGCAATGACGTCGCGAATGCTGGCACTGTCGGTCAAGAGCATAACAAGGCGATCAATGCCGATGCCTAGGCCGCACGTGGGAGGCATGCCGTATTCTAAAGCCGTCAGAAAATCTTCGTCTACGCCGGTGGCTTCCAAATCCCCAGCGGCTTTACGAGCCGCCTGAGCTTCAAAGCGCGATCGCTGATCCAGCGGATCGGTCAACTCTGAAAACCCGTTGGCAGTTTCGCGTCCGGCAATAAATAGTTCAAATCGTTCCACGACGCCAGGCTTGCTGCGATGGGGTTTAGACAAAGGGGAAATCTCGACGGGATGATCAATCACGAACGTGGGCTGCACCAAATCGGCTTCCACGGTTTCTTCAAACACGGTGTTGAGCAGCCGCCCGAGCGAGTCGCAGCCGGTGAAGTCGGTGATTCCCAACGCCTTTACTTTTTCCCTAGCAGTCTCAAAATCAGTTAGCTGCTCAAAGTCTAGGCCAGTTTTTTCTTTCACCAGTTCATGCATGGTCGCACATCGCCAAGGTGGCGTGAGATCGATGTCTTGGCCCTGATAAGAAATTTTAGTAGTGCCTAGAACCGACTTAGCAACTTGAGCGATAAGCGTTTCAGTCATCACCATAAAATCATGATAATCAGCATAGGCTTCGTAGACTTCAATGCTGGTGAATTCTGGGTTATGGCGAGTTGAGATGCCCTCATTACGAAAGATGCGGCCAATTTCAAATACCTTTTCAAAACCGCCGACGATCAGCCGCTTCAGGTGCAGTTCTGTCGCAATCCGCAGGTAGAGCGGCATGTCTAAGGTGTTGTGATGAGTCGTAAAAGGCCGCGCTTCGGCGCCACCTGCTTCCCCCTGCAAGACGGGCGTTTCAATTTCTAGAAAACCGCGATCTTCAAAAAAGCGACGAATGTTGGAAGTAATCAGTGCCCGCTGGCGGAACGTATTACGCACATCAGGATTGACGATGAGATCGACATAGCGCTGGCGATAGCGCTTGGCCACGTCAGTTAGACCGTGCCATTTGTCGGGCAGCGGCAGCAGCGACTTGGTGAGCAGGGCGTACTCTTGCACTTTGACGGAAAGCTCGCCCTTATCAGTGCGTTTAAGGGTGCCACGAACGCCGATGAAGTCTCCCACATCAGTGAGCTGTTTCAACTGAGTGAAGGCGTCAGGATGGTCGGCCATGCCATCGCGAATCACTTTTTTGTCGAGATAGAGTTGGATAGTGCCACTGTCGTCTTGCAGATTGAAAAAGGCCAGCTTGCCAAAAACTCGCCGAGCCAAAATGCGGCCAGCGATCGCCACTTCATCGGCCACTTCTGCCCCCGCTTCTAAGTCCTGATAGTTAGCTTGCAGCTCAGCCGCGCTATGGGTTTTCTCCCAACGATAGGCAAACGGATTGAGCCCGGCTTCGGTAAGCTGCTGAATTTTCTGCAGACGGGTCGCCCGGATTTCATCCAAGGTAGAAGCACTTTGGTCGGGTTTTGGTGACTCGTTGGGGGCCATGAATTTTGTAAGTAGATCGGCGACAACAAACAAACCCTAACATTTGACTCTGACAGACCTAAACAGTCGCGGGGAATTTAGGCTTCAGTCTTAGGGAAGGTGGCCAGCGAATGGGAAAAGCCCAACGCCGCATATCTCTAGCAGGACCAACGATTTTTCCGGCCCTTAGGAGATTTCTGGTAATAAAAAACCTATCCTTCGGTGCGTCACGCTGCGCTGACAGCACCCTACGAGGGGTAAATTCTTTCCTGGAGATCCCTTTACGTCTCGACAAACGCTGCTTTCTTCACATTTGCGATGCCCCGAGGCATCCTGAGCGATCGCGACAGTATCCTATTCTGTGACCTTCGCTAAATGGGCACTGTCAATCAGAAAGGAGCCCTGGTCAAATTTCACTGTCCAGGTGTTGCCAGGCTTTTGCTCACGAATGATGCCCACGCTGTTGATGGGAAGCAAGTCACCGGGACGCAGCATAGGCATGGTGTCGGCGGTCTTGACATAGGGTAGAGCGGTGGTCAGGCGAACGCGATCGCCGATGGCAAACGAAATGCTCATAGAGATAGCGCTAGTGCACTGAGGCAGCAAGTAAATTTCCTGTCTTTAGCATACTTGCTAGGACGCTTCAGCTTCGTAAGCTGGGCGCTGAAAACCTAGCGATTGCAGCATTGAGTACGGGTAAGAATGATAGGCTCTAGGGCACTTGCCAGATGCGATCGTGATATTTAGCGGGTTCCGCGTAGGGGTCAGGCATGGCGTGGCCGTGATGATGGGCGTGGCCGTGGCCTAGATTATGTCCATGATGGTGATGGGCGTGGCTATTATCAGCATTAAGGCGATGGGCCGCCGTCGCGGCAAGGCGAAACTTGCACATTTCACAGTTCATCGCGACAGCTCCAGCCTGCGTTTCAATTTCTCGCCGCCGCATCACGGCCAATAACTGCTGGTGAATCCCCATTTCGGGCAGGCAAATCACTTCCGTCTCGGGATGTTGCAGCTGTTGCTGAGCGGCGATGTCCTGAATTTTTTTCATTAGGACGCCGGTGAACAGGAAGTAGGGCAGCACAATAATGCGGCGGGGCTGATATAAGCGCGATCGCCGAAAGCCTTCTTCTAACCGGGGATGGGTAATGCCGATAAAGCAGGTTTCCACAGTGGCATAGCCGCTGCCTTCCCAAATCATGCGAGCCAGCTTCAACACGTCGCCGTTGGCATCGGGATCGCTGGCGCCCCGGCCCACAAACAGCAGCACGGTATCTTGCCGCTGAATTTGCTGGGGATTGTACTGCTGAGTATCAAGCTGGGCCAAGCGATCGCGCCACAGCGCTAAAATTTCTGGAGCAATGCCAAAATGGCGCCCGTAATGAAAACGGATCTGAGGATGACGTTGGCGAGCGCGATCGAGTTCATTGGTAACGTCAAACTTATTGTGCCGGGCTGCAAACAGCAGCACCGGCAGAGCAGAAATGTCAGTGTAGCCAGCCTCTAGACAGCGATCGACCCCGGCTTGAATGTCGGGCTCCGTCAACTCTAGAAAGCAGGGAACAACTGGACGTGAAGCATCTAGCGCCTGGTAAGCGGCAGCAAAATCTAGGACGTTTTGGCGACCCTGAGCATCGCGGCTGCCGTGGCCAATCAGTAGCAGCGGGCGGGCAGCGGGCAGCGGCGGCAGCGATAAAGATTGCTGACTATCAAAAGCACCTGGTTGATGCAAAATTTGGGCTGTGGTCATGCGTTCAATAATCTCCGGGCCTGAACAGTGCAGGCTAATGGACACAAAGCCTTTTGAGCTCTGTCATCTTATCTCACCGCTCCGGTCGAGCTTAGAATTTTAGCGTGGAGAAATTAAAGGACAAAGTGCGGCACTTGGCACGGTCTAAGAATTAGCAGGATCAGGATATGTCGTGGCTGCGCCCCGCGAAAGATGGAAAATGGCCGGAAAATTTCCGTCAAAAAAATCTGCAGGTGTGGACCGCGCTAAATCCTCTGGGGCTGTCATGGCAATGGCAACACTGTAAACTTATATGAAGTAGTCATTATTGACCCTGTTAATTCTGCTCGTCTTTTACTAGGCAATTTCTATGTCTATCGCTACCGCTGTCGCCGTTGATGATTGCACTTGGCCCTGGCAGGGCTTTCCCATTCGTTATCAAAAAGCGGGAATGGTGGGCGCACCCCTGCTGCTAATTCACGGTTTTGGCGCGTCGAGCGATCACTGGCGCAAGAATATTCCAGAGTTAGCTGGAACGAATCGGGTATATGCGATTGATTTGATTGGCTTTGGTAAATCCGTTAAGCCTTTTCCCGGCGATCCAGTGTCCTATACCTTTGAGACTTGGGGGCAGCTAGTCGTCGATTTTTGCCGCGACATCATTGGCGAACCGGCGTTTTTGATTGGCAACTCTATTGGCTGTGTGGTGGCACTGCAGGCGGCGGTCATGGCGCCTGAACAAACCCAAGGGGTAGCGATGCTCGACTGTTCGCTGCGGCTGCTGCACGATCGCAAACGCGCTACTTTACCTTGGTATCGCCGCGCGCCAACGCCGATTTTTCAAGCGCTGTTGGGCGTTCGCCCTTTGGGACATTTCTTTTTCTCGCGGTTGGCGCATCCCAAGTTTGTTCGCAATGTGCTGCAGCAGGCCTACGGACGCAAAGAGGCCGTCACCGATGAACTAATCCAGCTTTTAATCGATCCGTCTAAGGATGAAGGCGCAGCAGATGTTTTTCTAGCCTTTGTGCGCTACTCCCAAGGGCCACTGGCTGAAGATTTGCTGCCGCAGGTGCAGTGCCCGGTGATGGTCGTTTGGGGCACTGCTGACCCTTGGGAGCCCATCGCCTTGGGGCGAGCGTTTGCCGACTATCCCGCTGTGGAAGACTTTATTGAGCTCGAAGGGGTGGGCCACTGTCCCCAAGACGAAGCGCCTGAATTGGTGAATCCGGTACTGCTGGATTGGGTGGCTAAACATCAGCCGCAGTAGAGCCAAGCGGAGAAAAAAGGGCTGCGGTGCCCTGGGGCGATCGCTCCGGGACACCAGGCATCAGTGATGCAGGGCAGCGAGGTGCGTTCCCGGTAACTACCCACTAAGCAAGGCTTCGACAAACTCAAAGCTGGAGAAAGGACGCAGGTCTTCAATGCCCTCACCGGCACCGATAAAGCGAATCGGCAAGGCCAACTGCTGCACAATAGCCAGCGCTACACCGCCTCGCGCCGTGCCGTCAAGCTTGGTCAACACCACGCCGCTGAGATTGGCCGCCTCCGCAAATATCTTGGCCTGCTGTAAGCCGTTTTGTCCCAAGGTAGCATCCAGCACCAGCAGCGATTCGACTTTGGCGTCGGGAGCTTTTTTGTCGATGATGCGGCGAATTTTGGCTAGTTCATCCATCAGATTTTTTTTATTCTGTAGACGACCGGCAGTATCCACAAGCAGCAGTTCGCAGTCCCGAGACTGAGCGGCTGCGATCGCATCAAAGACCACCGCTGCCGGATCGGTATTCTTGCCGGGATTGGCAATCACGTCTACTTCGCTGCGGGCTCCCCAGGCTTTTACCTGTTCCACCGCCGCTGCGCGGAAAGTATCAGCCGCACCAATTAAGCAGGAATAGCCAGACTTTTTGGCGATGTGGGCCAGCTTGCCAATGGTGGTGGTTTTCCCTGCGCCGTTGACGCCGGTCATCAGCCAAATGTTGAACGTCTCTTTTTCCGGCACAAACTCTAAATTATGAGACTCGCCCAACGGCTGATTTAGCATATCTCGCAGGATTTTCTTGAGATAAGCGATCGCCTGCTCAGGCGGCAGGGTTTCTTCCCGCAGTTTCGCCTGCAGCGCCTCGATAATGGTGTCAGTCGCTTCAACGCCCACATCAGCCTGCAGCAGCAGCGCCTCAATTTCAAAAACGGCCTCTTCGTTCAGCGGCCCCTGCCCCACAATTGCCTTGAGCTGATTGATCAGCCCTCGGCGAGTCTTGTCGAGTCCCTGTCGCAGCTTATTTAGCCAGGTAATTTCTTCAAGGGAAATATCTGCCGCCTGCCGTCCCTGACTCGCCAGCACCTCTGCTGACCACAAAAAAGCCTCATCAAAGTTGATATCGAGCAGCACTGGCTCGGGTTCGACAGCAGTGACAGCTTCGGGCTCCGGTTCGGGTTCTGGCTCAGCGATCGCGGTTTCTTGCAGACGCTCCAAGCGAGCCTGACGCTCAACAGTGGCCTGCATCCAGGCCGGTCCAGCCGCCGCTGGGTTTGAGTCAGTTGCCGCTGCTGTGTCGGCAGTAAGTTCAGTGTCGGCAGTAAGTTCAGTGTCGGCTCCAGCCGTCGCGGGCTCCGGCATAGCCAACTCGGTGGCTGGGGTAGCTGGCTCCACTGCTGGGGCCCCAGCGGACTCTGACTCTGCCGCCGCCGCTTCTGCTTCTGGGGGGGCTGACTCCGCCACTGGTGCTGTTGACTCGGTGGCGGAGTCAACAGTGGCGGCGATCGCCGCTTCTGCCGAGGCGGCTGCAGTCGTCGCTGCCGGTTGCTCAGTGTCTGGGGCGGCCTCTGCCTGCTGTTTTTGAATGTTTTGATAGGCAGCCTTTGCCCAAGCCAAGTAGTCTTCTGGGCTCATCTGCGGTGTGGTCTCAGCCGCGGCCTCCGCCGATTTTTCTGCCTCTTTTTTGTCAGCTGCCGACTGCTCAGCGCTTTTATCAGACTCCTCTGCCTGAGCGGATTGGTCAAAGCTGCGGCTAAACCAGTTGAAGTTGGTCATGGCAAAATTAGGGCAACGATACAGCAGGCAACAAATAAAGCCGCCTCAGCTTTAAGTCTATAGAGCGCTGTGAATATGGACAAACAGAGCGGTAAAAATAGCCAGCATTGTCGGCAATTGATGATTGATGTCTAGAAAGACACATTAGGCGTAATGGTTACCTCGTCAGCCACGTTAGGTCTTCTCAGGCCATCGCGATCGCCCCTATTAGCTCTGATTTTGCTACCAGCAAAACTTCTCACCGCCAATCAGTCCTCTTTGAACTTGCAACCGACGATAAGCGCAAAGTATCTCGTAAATCGGGATTCTTCGACATATTACCTGCCCTACTAAAGATGAGGACATGATATGCAGACAGTTGATAAATGGAAATACGCTATGTAAATTCACTTACTTTTATATAAAAAGATTTTCTTACTTTAAATTATTAGATTCATATGTACGAATTAAAGGAAAAATAAAAGCATGTAGAGATTAGATATAAAGGCTGAATATTTCACCCATAAGCTAGGGAATTATGACAATACTAAAATTAGGAATTATCTATCATTATGGCGGATATGCAATTTTGTCTATTTTCTTCGTCGGTTAAAACGATAAAAATCTTGCCTCTTCGCCATCTTATTTCTGGTGCAGCACTCTTAGTTTTGGCTAGTTGCTCTCCCTCCCAATCCAATGAAGTGTTATCAGAGGAGACGACAGCCAATGCAGTGCGGTCAGAAGAGACGATCACCATTGGCGGCTCTTCTGAAACCTATGAGGTTTTGGAACTGCTAACCGATGCTTATGCCGAAACGACGGCCACGGTCAAATTCGAATACTTTCCTCCCAGCCAGACCGGTGGTGGCATTACCGGGGTAAAATCTGCAACCTTAGATGTTGGTGCCGTTAGCCGCGAGATGACCCCAGAGGAAACCAATGAGCAGCTCGTCTACCGGCCATTGGTCAAAACGCCTCTTGTCATCGCTATCCACGAAAGCGTTACTGGGATTACCGACATCAGCGCAGAGCAAATCAAAGCTGTCTACAGCGGTGAGATTAGTAACTGGCAAGCCCTGGGTGGCCCTGACGCAGAGATTATTCTTTTTGATCTCGCAGAGGATGAAAATGAAAAGATCCTGTTGCGTAAGACTTACCTGGGTGCAGATCTAGAGATCACCTCTAACGCCGTCGTTTTTGCCGAAGACGATGAGTTACTGGAAACGGCTGCAACGACTGAATTCAGCATCGCCGCGCTTCCTCTGGAGGACGATTTATCCGAACTACCCATGACAGTCTTGAGCATCGACGGCATTGAACCCTCCAAGGAAAATCTACAGTCCGGCACCTATCCAATGGCTTTGTTGCTGGGGATAGTAGTGCCGAGTGTGCCATCCGAGGCGACTGAGGCATTTATTGAATTTACAGATAGTGAGGAGGGGCAGGCTGCGCTCAGCGTAGCCAACTATGTTTTGGCTCAATAGTTATAAATCAAGCAAAATGGATCCTGTTAACTCTTACGAGGCCCCATGTTCGGTAGACGTTTTTTGGACTATTACGGTCGGGCCTCTCTAACGACTAAAATTGGCGCGCCCTTTATCCTCTTGTTCATCGGCTGCTGGGTCACAGGCACCGTGGCCCTAGGTCAATACCTGATGTTTCGTTTGGAACAGGAACAAAAGGCTCAGTCTGAGGAGTTAGTCGCCCTGGTCGAGCGGGAAATCGAAAAAGAGTTAAAATCCCTTCGACTCAATGCTCGACTATTATCGGTCCAATCAGATCTTATTCAGGGAACGGCAACCTCCGATGTCATCCAACTGAGGCAGCTTATTCTTCCTCTAAAGAGCATTGTAGATGCCGATCTAATTGCCATTGTGGATACGGCAGGCCAGGCCATTTTAGAAACGCGGCAGCCGATAATGGAGAATCGGCAACTTCAGGCCGGCACCATTACAGAGCTGTTGCTGACGGGGTCAGACTTATCCACAATTGCCAGCACCAGCCAACAAGGGCTGCCGGTTTTGTTGGGCACAGCCCCAATCAAGACGAATCAAGGTGTTGAGGGCGGTATCTTAATTGGTAATGTTCTTGATGACGAACGGTTGGAACAAATCAACCAAATTATTGACGAGCAGCTAGTGATTATCTTAGATGAGGGGCGGGAGGACGAAAGTCAGATTGTCGCATCTACGTTCTCTGAGATATCGCCAGAACTCCTATGGCTATATGATTTGGCCGATTATGAAGAGATCGGAACAGCCCAGAATAAAGACTACATTATTCAAAAGATTCGTTTGGATGGCTTAGAAGGGCAAATTTATCATTTAGTTATTCTCCTTTCGAAAGCTTCTCTGAATCAGGTCAAGCTAGCTTCATGGCTAGGTATCGCCTCCATTGCCACCCTCGGGGCCTGCTTAATGACGCTGCTGGCGTTGAGGATTGCTCGAGCGATCGCTAAGCCAATTCAGGATATTACTCAAGTAGCGCAGCAGGTCGTTCAAGAAGAGAACTTTGACCTGCGAGCCATTCCCCAAAGCGAGGACGAAATCGGGGCCTTAGCTGATGCTCTAAACCAGCTTGTTCAATGGACAGGCGAACACACCAACGAGCTCGAAGCTGCTGCTCAAACGCTGGAATTTCGGGTTGAAGAACGGACGCAGGAACTTTCTGATGCCCTTGCCACCCTACAATCCACTCAAGCGCAACTGATTCAAACTGAGAAAATGTCAAGCTTAGGGCAAATGGTTGCTGGTATCGCCCATGAAATTAATAATCCAATCACCTTTGTTCAAGGAAATCTGCCATCCTTAAAAGAATATGTTGAGGATCTAAAGACCTTGGTGGCGACCTACCAAACAGAGTATCCCCATCCCACTGATACAATTCTTAAGGTGCAGAAAAAAATCGACTTGGATTTTTTGTTGAAGGATATCGAAGATATTTTAGGCTCACTTAAAATTGGGACAGAGCGTGTTAGTAATATCGTGATTTCGCTCCGAAACTACTCCAGGCTTGACGAAGCGACCATCAAAAATGTCGATATTCACGAAGGTATTGATAGTACATTGGTGGTCCTCAACCATCGCCTTAGACAGGGCGTTGAAGTAATTAAAAATTATGATTTGCTGCCGTCCATTCAGTGTTCACCATCTCAGCTCAATCAAGTATTTACAAATATAATTGTAAATGCTTTGGATGCAATGTTTGATGCCAACAGTCAGCCAAAACAGCTGATCATCAATACTTGTGTTCAGTCAGACAAGCACATTCAGATTAGCTTTCGCGATACCGGGCCGGGAATGGCACCCGAAACCGAAGCAAAAATCTTTGACCCTTTCTTTACAACGAAGGCTGTAGGTAAAGGGACCGGTCTCGGAATGGGCATCTGTTTCAAAATTATCGAACAGCATCAGGGTACGATCGCTGTTGAAACAGAAGTTGGTAAGGGAACTGAATTCACCATAACTTTGCCCATTGAAGGTTCGAAATTCGACGATGAAACATCGCCTCTAATGCAGGTTAAGAATTAAACCCAGGCTCTAGATAAAGGATTTTTTTACACGCAGCAATATCAATGCTTGATTTTAGATTTTCATTAGATTTTTCAATTAAGGATGCGAAACCGTTTTCATACCGGCGCCCTCAGTTTCCATATCCTTAACTCTAGAAAAGCAAACTGATATAGAGTTAAGTTGATTTAACCGAAAGTGGAAAAAGATCCCGATTTTTCAAAACCATCTGGCGCATCCTTGACCTCTAGAAAAATCCGCAGCAAGCAAAACTTGACTGCTTGCCCAGGACGCGCTGTCAGTTCATACCAGAATGCTTCGGGAATAGGCACTACTGCATCCGTCTCGCAAAGCCAGCCACGGGCTGTTCAGCCTGCCGAACAAGAATTGCACCACTAACGATGACAGCTATCAGCACTTTCCGCGTTGGAGAACCGCTGACACAACTAGAGGCTAGCGGATTAGCTGGGATTGCCGGTTGCTGACACATCCACGGCTGCAGTTGACTCTTCTTTGGCCGAAGGATGCAAAAAGCGATTCACCCAGCGTCTCAAAACGCCATTAACAAAGCGATACCCTTCTTCATCGCTGTAGCGTTTGGCAATTTCAATCGCTTCGTTGATCGCCACTCGGTCTGGCACTCCCAAATACTTCATCTCGACTACGGCGATCCGCAAAATGTCGCGGTCAATGCGCGGTAGGCGTTTCACCTGCCAAGACACCATGGCCTCATCCAGTTCCACATCGACATCGGGACAGTGTTTGGCGGTCATTGAGATCAGTTCAATCGCATAGCCACGCACCTCTTTACGATTCGAGAGCTGAATCATTTCCGGCATTTGCAAAGCGCTGCCCAACCGGTTAATGGCCGTTTGTGTCTTTTCTAATCCGGTCTGTATGGCGGTGCGGGCATCTGCCAAGCTGTCGGCGCGGGTTTCACTTTTCAGCAAATAATCCTGGCCCTGCTGAATTTCTCCGGCCGCCACTTCGAGGGCGTCTTGCACTTCCCCCGCCAGCGATCGCACAGCGGCTGTGACCAGAACGTCGAGGTCTTGGCTCGCGATCGCGCTGGCCTTTTTCTGCGATAACTGGCTCATGCCCAACAGGGCTAGTTCGCGGGCAAAACGGCGTGGCTGCATACAAATACCGAAAACATCGCCCTGCGATCTTAGCAGGGTTATTTGCTCCTCTCATCAGACCAATTGCTATGGGTGAGCGATAAAACCAAAAAATTTTGTAACCAGAGTGAAGAATATCTTTATCCAGCACAGCGGGAACTTGCTCATATCTTCACCGTACCGATGCTGGCCCTGGCCACCATCCTCGAATAAATCATTAACGGCAAAAATACAGTTGCCATTTGTGGCAAAGTCACTTTTTTCTCTCAAAGCCAAAGCCTCTAATGGCAGCTTGGGCCACTGAAGTTAAGTCACTCGGAATCCTATCGGTGCCTAGCGCCTAGCTCAACTGCGGACTGGCTCGTCCTCATGGGACTAGCACCGCTATTGGCTCTGTCTCTAAATGACAGGCAAGTCCCTAAATCCTGGCTCTGGCAGTTTTTTCTCTGCCCCTGGCCTTCTTCAAAGAGGGTAAAAGTTCGCTCCTTCCTGAATTTTCGTACGCTATTGACTGCAAATGAAAACATCCTCACAAGGATTCACTCTAATTGAACTGCTGATTGTTATCGTCATTATGAGTGCATTATCGGCGATCGCGCTGCCAGCTTTTTTGAGTCAAATCAACAAAGCGGCTTCTCGTGAAGCGATGGTGTTGCTCTCAAGCCTGATGCGGCAAGAGCAAGAATATTTCGTTGAAAATAACAGTTTCTCAGTATCGTTATCGTCTGAGGTCAAGCTTTCAACACCGGAGCTAGAAAACTATCAGGTTATTCTAGACCGATTTGAAAATCATCAAACCGCAAACGGGGAAAAGGTCTCGGGGTTACGTCTGAGGGCAGTTCCCCAGAAAGATTCACTAAATTACGTTATGGGCAAAGTTTGGATTGCTGATGACGATGTCCAAACAGTCCTTTGCGAAGCGGATAAAACAGGTCCTTTTATGGCTTCCAAGACCTTCTGCCCTAATTAAACGTCGTGAAAATGCTGCCGACTCGCTCAGATTAGGCAAAATCCAGGGTGCGATCGCAAACGCGCGATCGCACTTCATCGTCGTGAAAAATACCGACCATTGCACATCCCTGCGCTTTACGTTCTTCGATTAGCTGCATCACGACTTCGCGATTGTTCGCATCTAGCGCTGAGGTTGGTTCATCCAGCAGCAGAATCGGATAGTTGACGGCAAAGGCCCGCGCAATATTGACCCGCTGCTTTTCGCCCCCTGAAAAGGTGGTGGGCGACAAGTGCCACAGTCGTTCTGGCAGGTGTAGTCTTTGGAATAAGCCGCGAATGATGTCTCCAGCCAACTCCGCCTCATATCCCAAATCCATCAGCGGCTCGGCAGCAACCTCCACGGCTGGCACCCGCGGAATCACGCGCAAAAACTGGCTGACATATCCCACAGTATGCTGCCGTACAACCATAACCTCGTGGGGTTCCAACCTGGGCAAGTCAAGCCAGTGCCCTTGATGCTTAACCCAAATATGTCCCTGATCGACGCGGTAATTAGCGTAAAGCGCGCGCATAAAAGTTGACTTGCCTGAGCCAGACGGGCCTCTGAGCGCAACACACGTCCCTGCTTCGACCGCTAGCGAAATTCCTTGAAGCACAGGTAATCTAGCGTTGTCTTGGTGATGCAAGACAAAGCATTTATGTAGATTCTCAGCGTATAGCAGGATCTGCTCAGGAGCCGCCGTGAGCCCCTGTAAATCAGGCTGCTGAATAGGGGTCAACATCATTGCTAGATAGAGGTTCTCAACGAGAGGGTTAGCCAGTGGCGTATCGCCACCGTTGACTCCAGCATCATACCGAAGACCCGCTAAAGTCTGGCAAAATCGCCCTTGATGAAATGTACCAGCTCTCGATTCTGATGGTGGATGGTGGATGTGAAACGGCTTTTATATCGCTGAGCAGCGGTTATTTTGCCGACAAAAACGCGAGGTAATTAGCCAAGCTGGGCTGTGAAACTTGACTAAATTTAATGGGCATTTTTTCTTCATTCAGAGATGAAGTACGAGTGCCGAAGCGATCGCTGGTGTATAGCTCCAAGACTTGACCTCGCGCATTAACCAATTTGATTTGCAGCGGTTGGGTAAAAAAGGGCTGTGTATCATTGGCTGGCTTCAGAGCGGCTAACTCCGATTTCTGCAGTTGGTGAAGCACCTGCTGTAGTTCGCGATTAGTTTCTTCTAGGGCGAAGGACGGTGGCGCCAGCTTTAGCGCGGCCTGTGCTAGCGCGGCCAACGATTGATGGATGGTCTCACTGTCTTGGAAAGCCCAGGTGGCTAGGCCAGCGATCGCCAACAAATTCACATCGCTATCGGCAATGAACGTCAGTTGAGTATGGCGATTCGTCAGGGTGATGTTGGGCGGATAGGCTAAAACAGGGCTGACCTTGGCTAACTCCACCAGTAAATTGCTGAAGTCCGCCAGAGTCGCCATTGTTAAGACACCATCAACCATGATGTTGACCTGGGCTGGCCGCTGGTTAAGAAAGCTATGGATGTCTTCGCCCATATTGAAATAGCGGCGCTGCGATTGATCCCCCAGTGGACTCAAATCTAGCCATTTGCACACAATTTCAGCGGTGCGGACGTCGTAAGCGATCGCGCTGTGCATTTGGGCCGCTGTCAGCGTTGCCCCAGAAAAATCAGTGCCCACACAGCGAGCCTGACGGAGATTAGCCCGACTCAAATCAGCGTGCACCAGGGTGGTATTTTCAAGGACCGCATGGTCGAGTTGGGCACCGGTCAAGTCCGCACCGCTCAGTTTGGCATCCGTTAAATCAGCGTCCTTGAGGTTGGCCCCACTCAAATTAGCCCAGCGCAAATTAGCCCCGCGCAGGTTCACACCGCTGAGGTTGGCCGAGCGCAAGTTGGCATGGCGACATTCAGCCGCCATCAGGGAGGCGCCGCTGAGATTAGCACCCTCAAAATTGCTGGAACTGGCTTGCACATTGCTCAAGTTCGCCCCCAATAAATTGCTATTGCGGGCATCAGCATGACTTAGATTGGTGCCGTTAAGATTCGCCCAGCGCAGTCGGACTTCCCGTAAATCAGTTTCCTGTAAGTTCGCCTGGGTAAGATTGGCATTGCTTAAATCAGCCCGCAGCATTTCTGAGCGAATTAACGAGGCCCCTGACAAATCGGCCCCGACCAAAACGGCTCGAATCAAGTTGGCAACGTTGAGCTGAGCCTGCCGCAGATTAGCCTGACTCAGATTGGCTCCGCTCAAGCGACTCACGTTAAGCAAAGCCTGCTGTAGGTCTCCTTGACTCAAATTGGCGCTGCTAAGATTGGCCACATTGAGATTAGCGGCTCGCAGAATAACCTGTGGCAGTTTGGCCCCTGATAAGGTGCATTCATTTAGCCGCACGCCACTAAAGTCGCGTTTTCCTTGGGCGTATTTTTGTAGCAGGGTAGTGGTGGCTTCAGATGGAGGTAGAGACTTCATAGCAGTGATATTCCAGTGAACGGAGCGTCTGTAGACGGGCGAAACAATTTTGCGATGACGCGGATAAAAAATTGAATACAAAGTCTAGTGGCACAGTTCCAGCCGAAATCCCTGATGTTTAGTAGACTACGGCACAAATGGGCAAACGGTATCCCACAGATGCCGGATCTGGTAGTCGTAAAGAGTAAAAGCTGTGGATGCGATGCTGGTCCGAGCCTTCAACGTTGAGCGCCCTGCCGCTGTCCCCAAGTTGATTTGTCCTGTAGAGTCGTTTCCCGTAGCGCGATCGCGATTAATGTTGACTTTAACGAAAAATTGCTGCCGGGGCTTTAAGAGTCGCTACGCTTTTTGTAGCTGCCGCCAGTGCCATGGGAACAGGGCAGTAAGCCATCTGGCTGCGGGCTGGGCAGCCGAATATGGCTGAGTACATTAGCTTATAGTGGTTCTCATTTCTGGAGCTGCAGTGGTTGAAACTGCTGGCCCTGGGGCAAAAACGGTTTTGCATCCACCATCGAAAATCGTAAATTGAGAACTGGCATTAAATGGCCCAAGCGATAACTATCATCAACAGCTGGGATCGAACAGGCTATGCGAATTGGGATTGTGGGTTTAGGGCTGATTGGCGGTTCCCTGGGGCTGGACTTTCGCCAGCTCGGCCATGAAGTTTGGGGAGTGGCCCGACGAGAAGCCACCTGTGGAGCCGCGATCGCCAGCGGCGCCGTTGATTCCGCTTCGACAGACTTAGCAAGCCTGCGCGCCACCGACATTGTTTTTCTCTGCACGCCGCTTCATACCCTCGAAGCGATCGCCAAAGACCTGATTCCCCACCTGTCTCCAGAGACGGTGCTGACCGATGTTGGTTCAGTTAAACAGGCGATCGTCGCGGCCCTGAGTCCCCACTGGCCCCATTTCGTGGGCGGTCATCCAATGGCGGGCAAAACTGAAGTGGGTATTGCCGTTGCCGAACCGCATCTGTTTGCCCAGCGAGCCTATGTGATTACGCCCACTGCTGACACCCCGACCGCCGCCATAACTTGCTTGACGACACTGGCGAAAAGCCTGCAGGCGGAAGTCTTTGTCTGTGACCCGGCGGTTCATGATCGCGCTGTGGCTTGGATTTCCCATTTGCCCGTCATGGTCAGCGGCAGTTTGGTACAAGCCTGTCTGCAGGAACCCGATCAGACCGTGCGCATACTGGCTCAAAAGTTTGCTAGCTCAGGGTTCCGCGACACGAGTCGAGTGGGCGGCGGTCACCCAGAGTTGGGAGTGATGATGGCCCGCTATAACCGCACTGAAGTGCTGCGATCGCTGCAGGGCTATCAGCAGGCCCTGCAGCAGCTAACCGACTTGATTGAGCAAGAAGACTGGCAAGCGGTGGCGGCCCTATTGACGGCCAACCATCAGGCTCGTCCGCATTTTATTCAATCAGCACCGGCTCCTGATACAGCAGAGTCGTAAAGGTTACGGTGGAGCCCAAGCCTTCGCCCATGCTAATAAACTGCACAACGCCACCCATGGCCTCAACCAGGCGCTGAGAGATGGCCAAGCCTAAGCCGGTGCCGCCATACTGCCGCGTGCGCTCACCATCCACCTGACTGAAGGTTTGAAAGAGACGATCTTGCTTTTCCAGGGAAACGCCAATGCCGCTATCGGCCACGCTGATTTTTACGATGCCGGGCCATTCTTGCCCTTGAAACTCTACTTTCTGAAACTTGATTTCAGCGCTGATGGTAATGTGCCCTTCGTGAGTGAATTTAATGGCATTGCTGATGAGGTTTAGCAAAACCTGCAGTAAACGCTGGTAATTGCCGTTGAGAATAATTTTGTCGCGAGTTGTCGGCTGGCTGATAGCAAATGCTAGCCCTTTGCGCTCGGCCTGGGGACGGGTGAAATTTTCAACTTCCGCAAGCAATTCGCTTAGCTCAAGCTGCGCCATGTCGATTTGCATTTTGCCCGCCTCGATTTTGGCGATATCGAGTACGTCGTTAATCAAGGTTAGAAGGTGAATCGCCGATTTGTGAGCCTCCTGCAAGAACTCATTTTGCTCTTCAGGGTCATCGGCCATGCCGTCCAAAATCAGGCGCAGAAAGCCAATCATACCGTTGAGGGGCGTGCGCAGCTCATGGGAGGTGTTGGCTAAGAATTCGCTTTTCAGACGAGAGGCTGCTTCGGCCTGTTGACGCGCTTCTTCTAATTCCCGATGCTTTTGTCGCAGGCGTTGGTTGGCAGCCTGCAGCTCGTCCGTAAGACCTTGAGCATCCCGAAATAGATGAGCATGGGCGATCGCCGTGCCCACTTGCTCCACCACAGTTTGAAAAAGGCTGCGGTCCAAACTGTTCCACCCCCGGCTAGACGGTGATTTGAGCACAATCACACCGTTGGGTTCGCGATGGTGACGAGTCACTGCGACTAGATACGGCCCATCCGCGATCGCCGGCAGGTTGACCGGATGCCCCAGCCGTTCGAGCACTAGAGGGATCGGGGTCCGCAGCGCCGTGTGCAAGCAAGGGTAGTCCGCAAACTTCAGCGTGCCGGAGAGAGGCAGCGTCTGATCGGTGGTGGTGGCGGCCATCACCGTAGCGGTTTGGCTGGAAAGATCACAGGCGCAAAAAACGCCCCACTCCACGGCAAAGATCGCCGTTAATTCTTCAATCGTCTGCTGCCAAATAGTTTCTAAATCAAGGGTGCGGCGGATTGACCAAGTTAGCCGAGTCAATTGCCGTTCTGCCACCTGGCTGGTGGACTGCGCTGCGCCCACCGTCGGCATCCAATCCAATACTTTGAAAGCGCCCATCCAGCCTGGCCCGGTGGCCAGCGGCAGCGGACACAGTTGCACAATGCCCCTGAGCTGGCCATTGGCGAACTGCAGTCGCCAGGGCTCAGGAGACGCAACTGGATGGGTTGCTGTCAGGTCGATGCCGAGAGTGGTAAAGTTGCTCACTAACTGCGACAGCGATCGCCCCACCCAACCGGACAAGTCCAGACCAAAATCAGTGGCAACCGACCAGCCTAAACTCTGCAGCAGCCCAGTTTCATCAACGGCAAACAGCAGCGGCGGCAGGGTTTCGGGCAGCGGCGAGGCAAGCTGACATAATGCTCCCTCAGCCGTCGATAGGTGGGTTGGAGTCAGCGATTGAGATGACACAAAGGAGGAAGAAAGTGAGGAAAAGGCCATGACTGCAGGAGGGCAAGCGCCAAATGCATAAACAGCAAAGCAAACCTGGCGACCCAGGCATTGATAGTTGATCCACTTGATAGACGTTGCTTACGGAAAAAAGTTGCCAATTAAGAGCAGCTTTTGCTGATTCAACACCAATAGCCTCAATAGCAACCGAGATCTTTACACTGTTATAGCCCTATGGCTTCGCTATGGCATTCAAGGGATGCTTTAAGAATGCCCTGCATCCGGCCAATTGACCCAAAAAACTTGGTGGTTATGGCAGTGTAGTCGCCAGTTAATCCCGATGCTCGATTCTCGAGTCGCGCTGATGGATGCGAAACCGCTTTCATCCCAACGCCAGCCGTTTCAACCGCTATGACGCTAGATAAAGAGCATGGGGACAATCCAAATTCCATGAAACAGAGCCCCTGACTTTGCTCGGCTCAGCACCGGTATGCGTCAAGCCAAAATTATCAATGCAAAATTAGTATCGGATCGACCGCAAAACCGGGCCTTTTGCTTCAAGTACACTGGCGAGCCGCCCAAACGGCAGAAGCCACCTCTAGCCGCTGATCGCGGCTGCCACTAACTCAACAGCCCGACTCTTGCCAAAGGCGACGTGATATCGAGTGGGCTGCCCTGACTCTTCGATTCTGCCGAGTTCTCGGTAGGTTCCTCCAGCGCCTTTAATCAAAGCTTGGGTCGCCGCCAAATCCCAAATTTTGAGGTTATATTCCACCATCACGGCAACGGCTCCGCGAATGGCTAGATTGTGGGCATACACGTCGTAGTAAATGCGAGAATGCGGATGAAAACGAAGAATCTTCCACAGATCTTCGACGTTGTCGCCGCGCTGAAAAGTTGCCGGACAGTTGGTAGCAATCAGGTCAGTGGGTGAGAGCTCATCGCTGGTTAAGTCCTCAATTTGGACTGGCTTACCGTTGTAGTAAGTTCCACAGTTCACACCGCCACGCAAGCGATCGCCCAAAATCGGAAAATCTAGCCAGCCTAATACCGGTCGCCCCTGATACAGCAGTCCCAAAATCGTCCCGAAAGTGGGGATTTGATTGACGAGATTCTGGGTGCCGTCAATCGGATCGATTGTCCAAACAAACTCCGCTTCACCCTTTTCGGTGCCATATTCTTCGCCAATAATGCCGTGATGGGGATATTTTTTCTGCAGGCGATCGCGGGCCAGCTCTTCACACTTGAGATCGATTTCACTGACAGGCGTATTGTCTTCTTTGAGCTGAGATAAAAAAGCGCCGTTTTGCCACAAGTCACGAATTAACTCGCGAGTTTGACTGATGAGATCATCACCAAAGGCAAGCAATTCCTGTTGAAAATTATGGTCTGATAAGTCAGCCATACTAATACCTCAAATGCCAGGGTTGCCGGTTGTCAAATGCTCCCGTTTGCGCCGTTTTTTATCCTCGCGCAAAGCATCAAAACTGCCGCTCAAATTGCGGCGATCGCGAACCGCTTACGCTTGAAACAGTGAAAGGAATGCTAGCAGTGTCCTGCATTCCTTTCACTGTTCACCAGGGTGTGCCATCAATTAGTTTTGGAACGTTTACAAGGGCGATCGCCCTCATTCGGTAAAACAGCTCCAGGGTGAACTGCTCCCAATAACGGGGTTCTGCGGCTAGATAAAGACAGCACCTAGCAATATCAAATTCAACTAAGATTTGCTGTCAGCTGCATCATCCTTTTCAGAACCTGCGCTGGCGGCGGCATCTTCTCCCGCAGCACCGTCTTTATCTTTGGCCTCGTCTTTAACCTCATTCTCAGCTTCAGCGGCGGCAGTTTCCTTGGGCTTTGCTTCTGAACTGTCCTGGGTTTTCGGTTTCGCTTCTGAGCTCACATCAGCCTTGGTCGTCGCCGCTTTATCTTCGCCTTCTGATGGTTTATCCGCGGGCTTTGCTTTCGCTGCCGGCTCCGCTTTTTCTGGTTTTGCCTTAGCGTCAGCTTTTTTCGTATCAGCAGCCTTACCCTTTGGCGACTTGTCGGCAGCTTTATCTTTAGCAGCAGACTCTGATCCGTTATCGCTTTCGACAGCCGGTTTCGCTTTCGTTTTTTTGACTTTGGGAACTGTGGCTGGATCAACTACAAAATTGGGGCCAACCGCCGCAGGGTCTGCCTTAAGCCCGACACCAGAACGGACCCGATATGCATGCCAGATGTGTCCAGCTAGGGCGACAGTGCCCAGGACAAACTGGATAAAGACCGAGGCGGAACGATTCGCTTCAAACAAGTCTACAGGGTAGGCCGCCGTATTGGCGCTGACGTAAACCGTCGACAAAAACGCCATAAACGCCACGCCGCCCAGACTATAGGACAGCAGTGCCTCGCCTTCAACCCGCACAATGCGCTTGAAAACAGGCAGCATTCCCGGCGTAATGATGTGCCAAATACCGCCAATAAATAAGATGATTGCTACCCATATGTGGCCACCGACAATATCCTCTAAGTTGTTGGCAGCCGCTAACCCCAGACCACTGAAACCATTGGGCGTTTGACCAGCAAGATAGCCAAAGATCCGTATCGGATCGAAGGTCGGATTATCAATGACGCGAACGGTGTGCAGATTGCCATCATATAGCCCTCCCCAGCGCGTCGCTTTAAGGTAAAGTCCCAGAGCACCCGCGCCCAAAAACAAGAGGTGATGGCCCAAAATCAGGGTCAGTTGATTGTCGTCATTCCAGTCGTAAGCAAACTTGCGAGTCGTTTGGCTGGTTTCAAGTTTGTCTGGGCCGCGCAAAATATGAAAGAGGCCGCCAGCCGCCAGCACTGCCGAGGACACCAAATGCAACGCCCCAACGACTAGATAGGGATAGGTATCCACCACAATCCCGCCATCGCCGATGCCCCAACCCAACAGCGCGAGATGAGGCAGCAGTGAAAGATTCTGTTCACCTAGTGGAATCCCTGGCTCTAATTGAGTGATCTCGACCAGCGTAAATGAGCCTGCCCACAGGAGAATCAAGGCTGCATGGGCCAGGTGAGCCCCCAACAGCAAACCTGAAAAGCTAACAAGGCGGGCATTGCCAATCAACCACGGACTGCCGGGATTGTTGACGGCAAAGGTTTTTTCAACTGAAACGGTCAAAGCCTGATCCTCCCAATGACTACGGGGCTATCAAAACTAGATATCATCACGGCTCAGCCCGATACTAAGGTCTGGCGACGCCGATTTTGACAGCATTAGAGCTATTGAATAGCCTATCTGACAAATGTTTGACGGCTATTCGAGGCGGCGTGATTGGTAATAAAAAATAAAATTTGACCCGAACCGCAGTGCAGCTTAAGTTTCTCGCGGCTCTGCTTTACGCCTTACCGGCGCTACCAAATAGTCTGATTTTTTGGGCGACAATTTCCTGCATGGCCCCCATTGCAGCTTTCTGACACTCTAAGAGATCGCTTCGAGATTCGGTTTTGCCATACTTCCGCCAAAACTGCAGATATTTTTGTCGGACTTCGGTATTGACGTTGAATTTGCAGACGCCTAATTCAATTGATCGCTGAATCATCAGCGCCGGCAACCCAGAAGCGCCGTGTAACACTAGCGGAATTGGCAGGCGTTGGCGAACCTGACGCAGACGCTCAAAATCTAATCGCGGCTCACCGTGGTACTGACCGTGGACATTGCCGATGGTGACTGCCAGAAAATCAACCTTCGACTCGGCCACAAATTCCTTGGCTTGATCCGGGTCAGTCATTTTGGCCTCTTTTTCCGCCACCGTCATGCCATCTTCAGTGCCGCTAATTCTGCCGATTTCCGCTTCGACTGTGGCGCCCTTGGCATGGGCTAAAGCCGTCATGTCACGCGTAAATGCCAGGTTTTCTGGGTAGGTGAATTTGGAACCATCAGCAAGAACGGACTGCACCCCCGTTGCTAGAGCCGTTTCAATCATGGTGGGCTCATCACAGTGATCCAAGTGAACCGACATTGGGACTTTGGCCGAGTCGGCGGCTTCTGAAAAAAGTTTAACTAGTGGTGAGCCGCCATATTCTAAGACATTGGGCAATATCTGAATAATGGCGGGACTGCGATCGGCCTCTGCTGCATTAACGACAGCTTTAACGCCTTCAAGGTTATATAAGTTAAAGGCCCCAACGGCGTAGGAGTGTTTTTGGGCGGTTTCTAAAAGCTCTTTGGTAGAAGTCAGCATTAATTTGCTTTGTTGGCGATTCCTGACTTGTCTTGGCAAGGATTGTACTAGAGAAATTAATGCGAGTAAGCCGATATTTAACTAATATTTGTACGGCCTGCTCATTGCTCACGGCTGCTCAGTCAACAAGCCTAAACCTTCAATTGACCAAAATGACCTAACCTGATTTAGGCTGGCTCAACCTTGTGTCAGGGTTAGGGTTGACAGAAAAGATAATCGCTATCTGCTGTTATACCGCAAGCGTCATTAATCCTAATTTAGAGTATCGGCAAAGCTTTCGGAAAGCAGATCTAGAACGATCGCTCACCAGAAAATCGACTCTCTGTGAACCACCGTTTCTGCGTTTGGGCCGAGTCACTCAGGACGGCTATCTGCAGCAAAAATTTGGTGAGCACTCAATTCTAAGTTAGGGAAAGTGGCAGATAAAATGCGATCGCTCCTGCGAAATTGTTGTAATTCATATTCGCCGTCAACTAACGTACAAACTGTTAGCGTGGGCTGTTAATGCAGGTCAATGTTCAAAGCCTCCGATGTGGTCTTTAATTTTTTTGATATAGCGGTAGGTGCTTTGGCATTGATGTCGTTAGAGGCTTGATAGTGGCGATCGTTCTGCTGTCAGGAGGGTGTTGCCGCTAAAAGTCAGGCATTGCTGCGAATTCACTCACAGCTGTTTTAGCAGAGCACTTTGCTGCCAAACCTAATCGACAATGCTAGCCGCCGCTTCATCCGAATCAAGGTACTCCATAAGCATTGGTTGAACAGTTGCCAAAGTCTGGTTTGCCTGTAGCTGCGAGAGATTATTTCTCAATCCTTGTTTCCCATAGAACTCGATTAGTCCTCCCTAACAACATGTTTTTCTTTGCGGTAATCTGCTCAAGTGCATCCAAAGCCTCGGCAGCTTCTTTAAGCCAGCTACCACGCTTCTGAAAGTCTTCTTCAGCTTGTGGGCATCTCGCTCAAACTCAATACCCTCAAGCTGGAATGTCACAGTCATGTGCTCAAATCATGGCGGCAAGGGACAGATCAACCCCTACTTCTCAACATCTCTGGCTCTAGAAACCAGGTTTCTTTTCCACAAACGAGAAGAGCATTATTAGCGCATTTTCTATGAATGTCCGTGATTTGCCCCAAGAGTGTCAATCGAACTCTTCGGCAACAAGCCCCCCTCTATCTGTAGAGCACAAAGGTGCTTTCTATCACTCAAAACTTAATCAATGACCTTTTCAAGGAGAAAATGCAGTGGCTAGATCTGATTTCAACATGATTCCCATCAATCATATCTTCAAAGAGAACGCACCAGTTATCACTAGGCACTTTCCCATTGAAGGCACGAGTCCCCCAGTCGATGATGCTTATATCCTTCTACAAATTCAGGGGGTGGCAGCAAACCACACTCTGTTCATCAACGATCAACACATTGCCGGTGTGGCCCTCTCGCCAGCTCCGGGCAGTACTCAAGCTTGGCGTCTAAGCTTTAGCCATATCCCTCCGGGAATTCTTCGTTCTGGTGACAACACAATCAGAATTAACCGTAACCCTAATGCCGGAGATGATTTTCACGTCGCCTGGGTAGTGGTTAATTGGCGGGAGAACTCGTAGCTTGCGGATGCCGCTTTGAGCAAATCTCAACAAAAATGACTGGAGCATTACAACTCCAGTCATTAGACCTGTCGTGAATTATCGCTTAATTCACAACAGGTCTAATTCATCTCCTAACTCAGATGGTTAAAGATGGCTATGCCGAGCGCGATTTAGTAAGCAATGAAAACTGTCCTAACGGGCATTTATTGCAACGCCTTCAGGTGAAAGCGAAGTCTCAAGAACTCGGTATCTGGAAGCAAAATAACGCTGACAATCAGTAACTGAACTCTTCGACTGCAACAAAATAGCGTTATTTGCAATTGCCGGCGATCGCTCAACTACGGCAAAATGGCTTCCAAGTTTCGTTACCGATATCTTAGGGACTGTCATCATTTAGCGACTAAATCCTTACACGGAAAGTGTTTCAGCCCCGAGCTTGTTTAAGTGGCGGGCGCGGTAATGCTTACTACTGTAAGCATTCTGGCTTTAATTGATGACGCGCCCCAGCAGTGCATAGTAAATCTGCAACTACGTCGCCAACAGCGTTTTTAGCTTCTCCTCAAACGCCTTAAGGGCTTGGCTGGTACCGATCGCTTTGGCCTGCTGCAACACTTGCGGAATCAGTTGTTTGAGTGGCAAATTTGGAAACGTTTGGCTGGTTTCTGCCTCCGCATACTGATTTATTGTCAAGTGGAAAATTCGCAGATTTCCCGAGTTATAAACCCACAGCTCAGGAACACCAATGGCTTCATAGGCCGCTATCTGTGTCTTCGAGGTCACATCACTTTCAATGGCCAGATCTGGTGGTGGGTCAACGGTTAAATCAAGCCGATCCTTGCCAATTATGGCCTGCTGGTTCTGGATATAAAAACAGTCATCAGGTTCCACACCAGCTATGCCTTCCCGCTTGAGAGTGGATGAGCGCAACGATTCCCACGATCGCTGCTGGAGCCGCAAAATAACTTTCACCAAATCAGCGATCACCACGATCGAGCGTTCGTGTTCCGGCAGCGGAGCCATAATTTCTAAAGTCTGATGACAATAGCAAAACTGAGGGGTGCGGCGATCTTGCCCTAAGTCTTCTAATAAGGCGGTGTACTGCTGCCAGGTCACATCCTGCACTTGCAGTCGACTCCCAGGCGCTAAATCAATTGTCTTGATCGGGATTTTGACGAGATTAAGCAATGTCATGACCAGTGATTTGCCTGCAAGACTGGCTCTATCGTAGTCCTTTCAAGTTTTCGTTGCCGGTCTCCGAATAGTCGCGATCGCTTACTTTCAATAGAAAGGATAAGCGTCAACTTTGCTCAAGCAAACAAGTTTCTGATTCCTTGGGCGATCGCAAGTATTCATCGCATCAATGCGCCCAAGACCTTTTGCCGCTACGCGGTTCTCCGTCTTGAACTAGTGCTTTATCAGGCTTGATTTGAGGGATAGGATAGGAGGGTAGTCCTAAAGCTGTAAGTATGCGTTGTAATGGTGGATGAAATACCAGATTGCACCAATGTGATTTTCGACCTTTTTTGAGAAGGATAAGGTCTTGCGTACCAACCTGGAGACCCGCTGACGCAGCGTGCAGTTGAACCGCTCGATATGATTGGTTTGACCGCTATCTTTGCCGACTGCCCGATGACGCTTGCTC
>JBCCJU010000047.1:0-34515 GCA_039027715.1 Cyanobacteria bacterium P01_C01_bin.120 | reverse complement strand
CTGACAGCGGCTTTAGAGTGCCCTGCTTCGAGGGCGGTGATCGCTTTCTGGCGCAGGTCGAGACTGTAGGCGGCGGGCATCGGCAGGAATCCAAACTTTTTATCTACTTTAACCGACCTGACCTTTATACGGATTGCTATATCTCTGACGAGATGTCCGGTAGCTGTCCTTATTTAGATTAACAATTATTGATAGAGGGGGATTTTTAGACCTGAGCTCAAAAATCTGGGGCAAGCGTGGTCGGGTTATTCAATAAGTTTCAAGCCGACATTGATAACGTAGCTCAACGCTGGCGACGTAGCGCCTCGTTGAGCACTTTCTTTTCCTGCGTAGTGAGACCAAAAAGTAAGAATCGGGTTTGCTTAATTAACAGGGCGACGGTCAGTCCCAGGCAGAGTCCCAGGCCGATCGCGGCTAAGCGATTAAACGCCAACCCATATCGCAGCGCGGCCCAAGTGAAGTGTTCGGCGAGTTGTTGCCAAGTGCGCCGCAGGCTCCAAATACTAACCGTACCAACAGAACTCCATAAAATTAACACCACTAACCACCAGCGACGAATCCAACGGCGCCGCAGCGTGAGCATTTGCTCCATTTCCGAGAAAGCTGCGCTTGATGACACGGTAAAAAGCTAAGGTAACTCTTCAGCCGGTTGCGGCACTTCGGTCAGTCCTACAATGGCTTTTCCTGATTTTACTCGCCACCAAGCTAGCAGCGTACTGGCGATAAAAATACTGGAATAAGCGCCAGCAATAAAGCCAGCAATTAAGGCTAGGGCGAAGAACTTCAAAGTTTCGCCACCAAACAGCACGATCGCCACTAGCGGCAGCACCGTCGTCAGAGTCGTATTAATTGAGCGCGTCAAGGTCTGATTGACGCCATCATCAACCAGGTCATTGATGTGACGTTCGGGATGTAGCTTAATGTTTTCACGAATGCGATCGTAAATGACCACGGTGTCGTTGACCGAAAAGCCCACAATTGTCAGCAAGGCAACGATAAACAGACTGTTAACCTCAACTTCGAGCAGCAGCCCCAGCCAAGCAAACAGCCCCAGAGTCACGACGACATCATGCAGCAGCGCCACGATCGCCAGCAGGGCATAGTCCAACTGAAAGCGCACGCTGAGATAAATGACAATGCCAGCAAACGCGACAATCAGTGCCAGCAGACCTGAAGCAAATAGCTGTTGGCCAATCAGTGGCCCCACCGAGTCAATCTGAATCGAGCGGTTATCTAGCGGCCCAATTTCCGACTCTAGAGAGGCTCTTAGGGTCGATTCTTCATCGACATCAAGGTTACGAGTGCGAATAGAAAGGCTCTGGCCTTCGTCTCCGGTCACCTGAATAACAGCGGTTTCCAAATCCTCATCGGCCAGCAGCGATCGCACAGTAGCTAGATCAATCGGTGCGTCGCAATTAGCCGCGCTGCAGTCACGGGTCACTTGAATGCGGGTGCCACCCACAAAGTCGAGCCCCGGGCGCAGTGGCGCGCTGAATTGCTGCCAGCTGATAATCATGCCGATTAAGCCAGCCAGGATTACCAAGCTAGAAATTAACCACCAAAATGAGCGTTGCCGAATAATATCTAACTTCATGGCTTTGCAGGAGCGGGAGATAGGCCAGGACAAAACAGCGCCGGCTTACGAAATTGGGGCAGGCCCAAGGAGACCAACAACAGCGTACGGCTGCAGGTTACGGCAGTGAAAAGACTAATGACCACGCCAATTGCTAGGGTCAGCGCGAAGCCCTTCACCAGGCCAGCTCCGAACCAAAACAGCGCCGCACAGGCGATTAAAGTCGTTACGTTGCTGTCCAGGATGCTAGAAAAGGCGCGATAGAAGCCCGATTCAACTGAGCGATAGAGGGTTTTGCCGCTGCGCAATTCTTCGCGAGTGCGCTCGAAAATTAGGACGTTAGCATCTACCGCCATACCAATACTGAGAATAAATCCGGCGATGCCCGGCAGCGTCAGCGTGACTCCAAATACGTTGAAGGCAGCCAAGGTCAGCAGAGCGTAAACGACTAAAGCCACATCGGCCAAAATTCCCGGTAGACGATAGTAAACGGCCATAAAAATCAGCACTAAAACTAGACCGACGATCGCGGCGTAGAGGCTGCGTCGAATACTATCTTGCCCCAGCGTCGGACCCACCGTGCGGGTTTCAACCACTGCCACCGGAAGAGGCAGCGCACCGCCCCGGAGCTGAATTGCCAGATCGCTAGCCGAGTCCGCATCAAAGCTGCCGGAAATGGTCGCCCGGCCACCGGTAATGCCGGTCTCGGCATACTGCACGTCAACGGTGGGGGCGCTGATTAATCGATTGTCCAAAAAGATGCCCAGGGATCGCCCCGTACCGGCAATATTGCGGCTGAGTTCAGCAAACTTGCCGGCGCCGGAGGAATCAAAGGCGATCGCCACTTCCCACAGATTACCGCTCTGTCGCGGTTGCGCATAGGCATCAGTCAGGGCCTGTCCGGTCAAATCGGCATCTGCGAACAAGTCACGAATCGCACGATTGCTCTCTTGAATGGCGCTTTGCACCGACTGAATTTGCTGCTCTAGCTCAGCGTCAGAGACCGTAGCGTTAGCATTATTGGTCGCCGATTCCAGCAGAGTTTGTGAGTCAACATCAGCCTGCCGCTGCAGGGCCAAGAGCTCAAGCTGATGCTGTTGCAAAATCTGATTTTCAATTTGAAACTGCTGCTCGGTGCCAGAACTTTGTGCCCGAAACTCCAGCTGGGCGGTTTCTCCGAGCACCCGCTGAGCCTGCTCAGGATTGCTGACCCCCGGCAACTGCACAAGCAGCTGATTTTGCCCCAACTGCTGCACTGAGGTTTCCGAAACCCCCAACTCATTGACTCGGTCAGAAATGACCCTCTGTACCGCTTCCAGGTCCTGATCGGTGATGGTAGGGATTTTGTCAGTGGTTTCCACCTGTAAAGTCAGTTGGGTGCCCCCCCGCAGATCCAGTCCCAGGCGCGTAGGAATCGTGCTGATGATGACGATCGCCCCAATCGCCAAGCCTAAAATCAGTGCCAGCAGTAGTCGTTGCTTACCCATGGTCTAAATCTGCAGTGCCATCATTTTTTCAACCGCTTCCTCAATTTGCTGAGGCTGCACAATCGTTAGGGTTTCCAGTTTACCGTTGTACGGTGTTGGGATGTCTTGGGAGGATAGCCGCAAAACCGGGGCATCGAGTTCATCGAAGAAGCGATCATTGATCGAGGCGACGATTTCCGCACCAATCCCGCCCGTCTTCATGCATTCCTCAACCACAATTACTCGATGGGTTTTTCGAATGGAGGTGCCAATGGTGTCAAAATCCAGCGGCTTCAGGGAAATTAGGTCAATGATTTCCGGGTCAAAGCCCTTTTGCTCCAGCTTTTTAGTCGCCTGCATAGCGTGGTGGCGCATGCGGGAATAGGTCAAGATCGTCACGTCTTTGCCGGGACGCACCACCTCAGCCTGATCTAGCGGCACCAGATATTCGTGCTCTGGCAGATTTTCTTTCAGGTTGTAGAGCAGCACATGTTCGAAAAACAGCACTGGATTGTTGTCGCGAATCGCAGACTTCAACAGCCCCTTGGCGTTGTAAGGTGTGGAACAGGCAACAATCTTAAGCCCTGGCACTGCTTGAAAATAGGCCTCTAAGCGCTGGGAGTGCTCGGCGCCCAGCTGTCGACCTACGCCCCCAGGTCCCCGAATCACCATGGGAATTTTGTAGTTGCCGCCCGAGGTGTAGCGCAACATACCGGCGTTATTGGCAATTTGATTGAATGCCAACAGCAAAAAGCCCATGTTCATGCCTTCAATGATCGGCCGCAGCCCCGTCATCGCCGCGCCGACGGCCATCCCGGTGAAGCTGTTTTCCGCAATCGGTGTATCCAGCACGCGAAATTCACCGTACTTTTCGTAAAGCCCCTTGGTGACTTTATAAGAGCCGCCATAGACCCCTACGTCTTCACCGAGCACGAAGACGGTGTCGTCTCGACCCATTTCTTCGTCTACGGCCTCGCGGAGGGCATTAAATAAGAGAGTATCTGCCATAAATTATGCGGTTGAAATCAGAATTACAAAAATCGGTTGACGATCGCACCATGAGCCGTATCGCCCAGAAAATACCTCGCTAACTTTCCGCAAAAATGTAGCGGCGCAGCTCGCTGGGATCCGGTTCGGGACTCTGTTCGGCAAAGGTCACCGCGTTGTCAACCACCTGCTGAATCTTGTCGCGTATGGCCTTCAGGTCGGCAGCGGCCACCAGCCCCTGATTTTCCAGATAAGTCTCGAAGCGCTTGAGCGGATCGCGGGCCAGCCAGGCCGCTTTCTCTTCCTGCGATCGCAGCTCATCGGGATCGGCCAGGGAGTGCCCGCGAAACCGATAGGTCAAGCACTCAATCAGCGTGGGGCCAGCGCCAGAGCGCGCCCGATCAATGGCGGTTTTGGCAGCGTCTCGCACCGCCAAAACATCCATGCCGTCCACCTCAACCCCCGACATGCCGAAAACGCTAGCTTTCTTGTAAATTTCAGTCTGAGAACTGGCGCGCTCGTGGGCCATCCCAATCGCCCACTTATTGTTTTCCACCACAAACACAATTGGCAACTGCCACAGCGCCGCCATATTCAAGCATTCAAAAAATTGACCATTGTTGGTAGTGCCATCACCGAAGAAGCAGGCGGTCACTTGGTCAGCACTGCTATCACCTAGCGCGACTCGCCGATAGTGGGACTGAAACGCCGCCCCCAAAGCCACTGGAATGCCTTCGCCAATAAACGCAAAGCCGCCCAGCAGATGATGTTCCTCAGAAAATAGGTGCATGGAGCCACCCCGGCCTTTACTACAGCCGGTTTCCTTACCGAACAGCTCGGCCATTACGTTATCGGCGGGGACGCCGGCACTCAGGGCGTGAACGTGGTCGCGATAGGTACTGCACACATAATCGTCTGGTCGCAGATTCTTGATCACGCCCGAAGAAACCGCTTCCTGCCCGTTGTAAAGATGCACAAAACCAAACATGCGACCGCGATAGTACATCTCAGCGCATTTATCTTCGAAATAGCGACCAAGCACCATATCTTCATAAATCCTCAGCCCCTCTTCGCGAGTAATGGGGGCAGCGGCGGCATCAAATACGGGGAGGGTGCGTTCCTGGGCCATAAGCTTGACGGATCTTTAATATTGGCAATTTCAACTTTACACAAAAAACAAGATTGTCTCGCAGCGGGAGCGTCAGCGATAACGGCAAACCGGCGCCAGCAGATCTTACAGAGTCATTTTTAAGCTAGGCGAATGGGCGGCTGGGCCAGCCGCCGGACTCACCAGCAAACTCAATAATTCTATACCTTCAATCCGGCCGTAGACACAGGTGGTTCGCCGAGAAAATGAAAACTTGATTTTTACAATTGCTGATAGGGCTGTTAAGAACTCGATAACCGGCCTATTATGGGGCAACGTTTAATCCAAAACCATTAATCCAAAACAATGGCTGCTGGGTAACGACCACATAGCAGAACAATGCGGTCGCAGCGGCACTGAAATATTTGGCGAAAAGGGGCGCATCTCCGGGCTTCGGCGAAGGAGTAGCCTGAGCAGTCGGTTAAAACATGGGCTTTTAGGAAACAAGATGACAGTGCGAATTCCACTGGACTACTATCGAATATTAGGGTTGCCAATTCAGGCGACAGCCGAACAGTTGAAGCAGGCTCACCGTGATCGCACGCTGCAGCTTCCTCGACGGGAGTATTCAGAAATGGCGATTGAGGCGCGTAAGTCGCTAATCGATGAAGCCTATTCGCTGCTGTCAGACGCTGAAAAACGACAGGCCTATGACGCTCAGTTTTTAGCTCGGACCTACACGCCTGGCGCTTTGAACGCCTTCAAAGCCGGCGATGAGGGTGCAGCTGCCTCTGACTTTAGCCCGCAAATGGGGGAAGCTACCCTGCGATCGCTAGCGGCTGACAATGGCCCCAAGCCGCCGCCAGAGCCCTACACTCCAACCGTGGAGGTTGCTAATAACCAGTTGGTCGGGGCCCTACTGATTTTGCTAGAGCTGGGCGAATACGAGTTGGTGATTCGTCTGGGTCGACCGTTTATGACCAACGGCAGCGGCACTCTGACCGCGGGACGAGCGGGCGAGCCGGATCGCCTTAAAGAAGATATCGTGCTGTCGTTGGCCCTTGCCTGCTTAGAGTTGGGCCGCGAACAGTGGCAGCAAAATCAGTACGAAAATGCTGCGGAGTCCCTCGATACGGGACTGGCGCTATTGCGGCAGGAAAATCGCTTCCCGGCAATTCAAGCTGAGCTCCAGTCCGACTTGCAGCGGTTGCGGCCCTACCGGGTACTGGAACTAGTAGCCCGCCCTCTAGGTCAAACTGTACTGCGCCGTCAAGGGCTGCAGCTTTTGAAAGCGATGCTGCAGGAGCGAAACGGCATCGATGGCGCTGGGGACGACCATTCCGGACTCTCGACTGATGATTTTCTCCGGTTTGTTCAGCAACTGCGGGGCTATTTGACAGCTGCAGAGCAGCAGGAAATTTTTGAAGCGGAGGCCCGTCGGCCTTCAGCCGTGGCCACCTATCTGGCCGTTTATGCTCTGCTGGCGCGCGGGTTTTCCTTTAATCAGCCGGCGCTAGTGCGACGGGCCAAACAGCTGTTGCGCCAAGTGGGCACCCGCCAAGATGTGCACCTTGAACAGGCCGTATGCGCCCTGCTGTTGGGCCAAGCTGAAGAGGCGGTTCATGCTCTGGAACGGAGTCAAGAATATGAACCCCTGGCCTTTATTCGAGAGCATTCGCAGGGATCGCCAGATCTGCTGCCGGGACTCTGTTTATACGCGGAACGCTGGCTGCGAGAAGAAGTATTTACCCATTTTCGCGATTTAACTGAGCAGCAAACGGCGCTCAAGGATTACTTTGCCAATCCGCAGGTACAGGCATTTTTGGAAACCATGACGGCAGCCCCAGCGGCAGCCGCGATCGCCCCGCCCTACCAGTCGCGCTCAGTTGCCCCACCAGCCGAGAACCAGCGTTCCTCCCCGCCCCTGGCTATGGGTTCTGTGGCCAGCAACGGCGATCAGCCGCCGTCGTCGAGTCCCGTTGCGGCCTCAACCTATCCAGCGACCCCGTTTGTCGATGAGCGCTTAGTGGCGACAATGGCTAAGGAGCCCGAGGACACTGCCGTGGCGGATTTAAGCATTGCTGAGCGGGTTTCCCAACTGTCCCCCGATGGTCAACTGCGCGGTTCGCCTGCCACCATACAGCCCTCACCGGCGGTGCGGAATGGCGATCGCGCCACCGCTCCGACTACGGCGCCAGCAACTAAGTTGCCATCGCCCTCCCCGAATCGTTCGCGTTCGCCTCACTGGGGGCGCTTGACTGGAGTGGCAATCGTCGGCCTGTTGGCGATGGGCACCTTGGGCTTTGCCACGGTCAGAACCCTGGGTTGGATTGGTGCGAGCTTTTCTGGGGGGACAAAAATTCAGCGGCCAGCCCTAGACATTAGTCTGTCAGCGTCCCCCATCAGCATTCCTACACCGCCACCACCAGAAGCTGAAATTAGCATTAGTGACATTGCGGAACGGACCATCACCAGTTGGTTAGACGCTAAACGACAGGCGATGGGGCCGGAACACAGCACGGCCGTTCTGGAGAGCGTTTTAATTGACCCGGTCCTAGCAGAATGGCAAAACCGCGCTGATGGCGGCCAGCGTGATAACTGGTACTACACCTTTGAGCATGACGTTACTGTCACCAACGTGGAGCCCGACGATCCAACTGCCGAAGCCCTAACGGTGGAAGCGGAGGTGAATGAGGTTGCTGAGTTCTTTGAGTTGGGAGCGCGCAATGACACCCTTTCCTACAACAGCGACCTGGTAATGCGCTATGAGCTGGTGCGCCAGGGCAGCGACTGGTACATCAAAGGAATGGCCCAAGCCGAGGAATAGGACGATAAGGGCTTTCTGAACCGGCAGTAGCCAAGTGACTTTAAGGCGCCTCACCCACTAATTGCCGCTAATTGCTGCACTCTGCAAATAATTAGGAGCGATCGCCCGATGGCCAAAAAACAAAAGTTTCCGCATCTGGTGGGCTCAAAATGGACGGCCCAGCAGCCCACTTTTGGCTGGCGGCATTTTCAAGTAGTGAATCGCAAAAACGAAAATGGACTGGTCTTTGCAGAAATGGTGGCAGCCTGTGACCCAGATGTGCGTTTTTGGATCAACGCCAAAGGACTCAAAAACCGGCAAGCCTGGATGGCCGGGTGGCAATCCCTACAAGAACAGCAAAGCTGTCAAACATGAAATATTGTTAAGCTATCTTTAGAAAGATGAAAGAAACTTTGGTATGGATATTAATTTTGACTCGGCAGATCGGCCAGAAAAACCCGTAGTACAAGCGATTCTAGAGCCTTTGCTCGACGATTTTCAGTATTGGTTTGGCGAAACTAAGCAACTGCTGAACTCGCCAAAGGCCGATTGCCTAGCTAAGCGCGATCGCCAAGACCTCGTTGAAGAGCTAACTGAGGCGGAACAGTCGGTGGGTACGGCTAAGACCTTAATGCTGGCCACTGGCGGTAAAGCCGGAGTTGAGCTGTCAGTGGTAACCCAGTGGCATCAACTGGTGGCGAAATGTTGGCAGACATCGCGATATATTCGCCAGCAAAATTCTGATCAGTCACACCGGCATCAGCAGTCATAGATTTGCCCATTACATCTACGCTGATTGGGTGAAGTGTTTATGAGACCGCCGGCTTAGACGTAACGCCTGCTGCTCGTAAGCTCTATCTTTCGGGTAATTGTGATTTAGGCAGGTAGCGACTCAATTGATGGCATTAATAAAAGCCTATAGAAGCAGTCATCAATATTTGCTACAACTTTGAGTAGGGGTTTTTGGCATTGAGCCCAAGGGCCGCTACTCATATTAGATAAACTTAGTTAAACAGCGCCTACTTGCGGCACCGGTGGCCACTCGGTTTTGTCGCTGCTCCTTAACTCGCCCTCTTTAGGAAGCCATTTTACGAAAGTCATGTTGCAAGCTATTTACATCATTGCGTTCGCAGTCCTATCAGTATTGGCCATTAGCAACTTGGTGCGCAACATTATGATGCTGGGTGCTGATGCTGGTCGCCCTCGTCAATCAGGTTGGGGGAGTAGCACTGGCAGACGAGAAGTTCACACTCAAATTCCTCATCCTGAAATGCTGGACGACGATGGTCAGGTATCAAGTGAGCCATTGTTAGTGATGAAGTCAATTTCCCTAGAGGATGCTCGCGATCGCCTAGACGCCCTGTATGAGGGCAAATCGGACGGTGCTGCTGACGAAGACGCTTAAGGCTTCACAGATTTGTCGGCAGCTTAAGCCGGCTTGGTACTAGAGATTGTTAAAGAACCTCTTTATTAGACCCGTCGTGGCTATGGCTATTAGAGTTTCAGCAGTAGCCACGACGGGCTAAAGCTTTAAAAAATAAAAAATGCGCCTCGCAATTAGGGGAAAACTCGACGTGGCCTGTCGTAAATATGGATTCTGCCGGTGCCAATCCGCTGGAATCGTGGATTTTCACCAGCCGGTGCAGCGACAACGTCGTAAAGATATACGCCTCCAAAACGTGGATTACGTACGAGTTCTAGTTCAAATGTGAGAGTTTGCCCGGGCTCTGCAGGCTGCGCCAGGCGAATCGTTAGCGTTTGAGAATCAGCATCATAGTCTGCGGTTTCAATGGGATACGCGGTTGAGCGATCGCGAGGCTGGCCGCCATACACAGAAATTTGCTCAGTGCGATAATTCAATCGATTAAACCGCCCTTCAACCAGCGAAACACTGAGGGTTTGCAGCGGCTCTCCTGCCTCTGGCAAAAGGCGAACGGTGACGTAATAGGTGGTGTTACGGTCTTGAGCTCGCTCATCAAAGGTGATGAAGCTGTCTAATCGAGGTGGACTATTGAAAGCGGTGGTGCCGTCGCCTAGCTGCACAGCGGCGCTGGGCCACGTTACGGAGACCAATGCTCCCAGTAAGACAGCACCTGCGAAACGCAACAATCGCGGCGATCGCCAATGTTTCAAAGACTGTTTTTCCAACCATCGTAATTCCATTTAATTGATTGGCAGGCGCCATACCATCTATCCCCAAGATAAAGATTTTGTCGCCAAACGATGCCGTATCAGACAATATCGTTATGGAATTTTGAATGGACAATTTTGGGTTGACGCTCCCGGCGCTGAGCAGTTACCGGCTCTACAGGTTGGTTTCACAAAATTGAAATAGGATGCGTCAATTAATTCCGAAAAAGTTTCAATGCCCTGAACTGTGCCTGTTCTACGGTCACAAACCAGGTACCAAAACCTCTACTGACGAACCATTAACCAGCTCAATGGCGCTTCTCTTATGACCGCAAAACAATTTGAGCCAGTTTGTGAGCAGCCCCCGAATCACCTCGGGCCTGCTGCAGATCGGTACGCATTTGCTGTAGACGCTCAGGATGCGCGAGAAAATCCAGTACGCGATCGCCCACCATTTCGGCACTGAGCAATCCCAGAAGTTCGGGCACAATCTCGCGTTTAGCCCAAATGTTGGGCCAGGCAAACAGCTTGCGTCGCCGCGATAAGTAGGCCCAAAAAAGGCCGTTGATCAGTTTATTCAAGGGTTTGCCCACCAGCGGCAGCGCCACCAATAGCCCTAGAATGCCGTCCCAGGCATTCATTGCCTCCAGCTGCTGAGTCGGCAATAAAACAATCATGGGCACGGCCAAAGCGCCCAGCTCGGCAGTGTTGGCCCCAACCGTTGTTAGACAGAGCTGACATTGGCTGGTCACCGCGTGGGCGGGAAAAGGCTGCCAAAGAAAAATGGGCGTGCCGTTGGCGGTTTTGATCCAGGGTAGTGGCGTCGGCTGCTCGGCGGTAATCAGAGTTGCGGTGGGGGCACCAAAGACCCGATGAAAGAGATTTTGCTGCGGATCCGCATAGGACATAAGCGTAGTTAAATCCACCGTGGGGGCTACCGGCACCACGAATTTGACCTGGGGCTGTCGCTGACGAATGTAATCGGCGATCGCCAGCAGCAGCGGCACGCCTTGAGTCAGTTTGGCGCGCTTAGAGCCTGGCAGTAGGCCAATCAGTATTTCGTCATCGGTTAGGGCCAATTGCTGCGCGGCGGCGCGCTGAGTACCCAAATGGGTCTGGCCATCGGCCATCAGGTCCCCTACCACCGTAAACTTATCGCGAAACTTAGCGGGAGCCTGATCGACCAAGGCCTGATTCATCACGCCAAAAGCATCAATCCAGCGGGGCCAGTTGGCAAACCATTCTGCATAAATGACAGTCTTATAGCTCAAGTGCCGACCAATGATGACGGGGTAGAGCTGGTCGCCGCCGAGAAAGAGCACCACGCCGCGATCGCGCCAGTCCCAGTCCTCAGCGGTTTTGCCCCGCAGTAGAAAAGGCCAAAAATGCTGAGCGCTTTGTACGCGATCGACTTCCGGATATTGCCGAGCGATGTCGGCCTCGCGGCCCGTGGCGTTGGGACAAGGGGACAGCACGACGGAGATCCGTAAATTGTCGCTGGAGGGAACTTCGGCCCGCAGAGCGGCAACAACAGGCTTCACCCAAGTGGTAATTTCCCCCGGCCCATTAGCCAAAATCACAACGTCCATCAGCAGCGCTCACTTTTTGCAGTTGGGACTAACTATACAGTTAGCTCTGTAAAGCCGAGTGCCATTTTCGCGTGTTCGCTTCAGCGATGTCTCGCATCTATTTTGCTCATCGTCATTGCTCCTGAAAAGTCGTGCTTTTCCATCAGTCGCGAAATTTGAGGCGGTGGCGGTGGCAAGCAACGGATTCTACAATGCCGAGAGCGAGGAAATTGGTAACGAGGGCCGATCGCCCGTAGCTCATCCAGGGCAGGGGAATACCCGTGACAGGAGCCAAGCCAATGGTCATGCCAATATTGATGACCACCTGAAAAATAATCATCGAAAAAACGCCGATGGCAATCAGCGAGCCAAAATTGTCCTTGGCGTTTTGCGCAATCAACACTAGTCGCAGGCAAATTAGCCAGTAGGCCGCAATGATTGCGATCGCCCCCACAAAGCCCCATTCCTCACCGATGGCGGAAAAGATGAAGTCGGTATGCTGCTCGGGAATAAAGTTGAGCTGGGTTTGCGTACCCTGGTGCAAACCGCGCCCCCACAGCTGTCCTGCGCCAATGGCAATACGCGACTGAATCAAGTGATAGCCGCCGCCTAGGGGATCTTTATCGGGATCGAGAAAGAGAATCAGGCGATCTTTTTGATAATCCTTCAAAAAGCCCCAAAACACTTCGCCGAGCTTGCCAGAAACCAGATTGACCGCCGTGGCCAGTACCGTACTAAACAAGCGCCAGGGTAAGGTAAACCAAGCAATCAACCCCATCCCAATCGACCACACCAGCCAAATCGGAATGGAAAAGTGAAAGATGATGGCCGCCACTAGAGGCGAAATCATCAGCACCAGCCAGCCCGGATTAACGTTGGCCCAATAGAGCATGCCAATGGAAATTGCCCCAAACACGAGGGAGGTGCCGAGGTCGGGTTGAATAAACACTAGGCTCCAAGGCACCGCCGCGATCGCCAGCGCCCGAATCATGCTCCATAGGGTGGGCGATCGCTGATCCTGCAGTTGAGCTGCCAGCGTGATGATCAAACCAATCTTGGCGAACTCGGACGGCTGCACATTGAAGCCAAAAATAGTAATCCACCGCTGCGCTCCAAGCCCCGAAGTGCCCACAAAAATCACCGCCAACAGCAGCGCATTCACCAGCCCATAGATGACCCACTGCCACTGCAGCAGCCGTTCATAGCGAAGGCGGGCCGTCCACAAAGTAATGCCGATGCCGATCACCCCGAGAAAAAAGTGATTCCAGCCAAAAACAGTGGCGTCCTGATTTAGCTGAGTGCTGGCGATAACGATACTGGCAAAAATGACTAGAACGGCAGGCAGACTCAGCAACAGCCAGTCAAAATGCTGCCAGGGCTGTGTCCAGCGCTTCCAATTAGACTGAATCCGAAAAGAATTGGCCATGGCGGCCGTCGTCCTCAGCGTCAGAGTGATGACCTGTCGCACGTTAGCGCGGCAGCGGCATTAGTTACAGTAGCATTTTGCCTGATGGAGAAAAGCAGTTAAGAAGCCAGCGCCGCGATCGACACTTTACCGGCCACGGTCTTGGCAATCTCAACCAAAGATTTGGCCGAGGCGCTGTCTGGCTGTTTCACCACGATGGGCACGCCGCCATCGCCCCCCTCCCTTACGTTCATTTCCAGGGGAACGCACCCCAATAACGGCACGCCTAGATCTTTCGAGGCTTTTTCACCGCCCCCGGAACCAAAGATATCGTATTGCTTGTCGGGCATGTCGGGGGGAATGAAATAGCTCATGTTCTCCACAATGCCAATAACGGGAACCTGCAGCTGCTGGAACATGCGTAGTCCCCGGCGGGCATCGGACAGAGCGACATTCTGCGGCGTCGTCACAATCACTGCTCCGGCCATGGGCACCGCCTGCGCCAAAGTCAATTGAGCATCACCGGTTCCTGGTGGCAAATCAACCACCAAATAATCCAGTTCACCCCAGCTCACCTGATAGAGAAACTGGCGAATAACGCCGTTCAGCATCGGGCCACGCCAGACGACCGGCTGATCGCGATCAATCAAAAAGCCCATCGACACCATCTTGACCCCGTGATTAAAGGCTGGTGCTAGCACTTCACCCTGCGCTCCTTGCTGCACAGTCACGTTGGCCTCTTCCAGCCCCAGCATGGTTGGTGCATTAGGGCCGTAAATATCAGCGTCGATTAAGCCTACTTGAGCACCTGTTTGCGCTAAAGCCACGGCTAGGTTTACGGCTACGGTGCTTTTACCGACACCGCCCTTACCACTGGAAACCGCAATAATATTTTTGACTCCGCTAATGCCCTGCTGGCCGGGCAGCGTATTTCTGTGCTGGGGCGTTTCTGTCGTCAGCTCTACCGATACGCTTTGAACCTCGGGCAGCTGCTTTAATGCTCGCTCACAGTCATCAACTAGAAGCCCCTTTAACGGAGAGCAGCCGCTAGCTAGCACTAAAGTAAAGCTCACATGCCCGTCATCAATTTTGACGTCGCGAATCATGTTCAGCTCGACTAGGCTCTTTTGCTGCTCCAGGTCTTTTACAGGGCGCAGCACGTCTAAAACAGCAGTGGTATCGAGAGTCATAGTTGGCAGGGCCAATAAAGCGGCAAAAGTTAAGCTTTCATAAGCGCAGATATTTATTTATCTTAAAGGGTTGACTGCGATGTCTGTGACGAAACCGCAGCGGCGACAATGAATAATTGTCGAGGGAGTGGATAGAGCGCAGGATGAAATGCGATCGCGGCGCTTAGTCAAAAGTCAGGAAACCATTGCCGGGCATTGCCGAGCTTTAAGCTGAGCAAAGTATTATCTGGGTGGCCTGGCTCCAGCGCTAGTCGCTGATGGGCCACTGACCACATCAGCAGAGCGATCGCGAGGGCACTCGATGGGCAAACCAGGACTTTTGGGGAAAGCCTTCAGCGTCGGCGTTCTGCTGGGATGTCTGCTGTCACTCCTTGTCAGCATCGGTAGTCGCACCGCCATATCGACTGCTCCACTGCAAGAAGTCGTGCTGATTGATGCCGCCGTGGAACGGCCTAGTTTCTTTTTGCAACAGCTGCAGCCGCACCAGCAGGGCATCGTCCTGACACCACAAGACACCCTGGCATCCATCACCCAGCGGTTAGAAAAATTTGAGCAGCTGCAGGCCATTCACCTCATCTCCCACGGGACTCCAGGACAGTTTCAACTGGGACAGACGATTATCAATGCTGAGTCTTTACGTCTGACCGACGCTGTAGAGCAACCTCGGAGTCAAAGCGCGCTGCTGGCTGAGTGGGGCGGTCGCTTGGCGACTGACGGCGACATTTTGCTCTATGGCTGCGACATCGCCAGTTCTTTTGCCGGACAGCAGCTACTGGCGGCGTTACAGACCGTGATCGGTGCTGATATCGCCGCTTCCACCGACCTTTCAGGGGACATCGAGCACGGCGGTAACTGGATGTTGGAAAGGCACCGAGGAGTGGTCACGACTGCCATTGCCTGGCATCCTGGCTATGCCACTGTGCTGCGTCAAATCGCGGTGACAACGAGCGCTGACGCTGGGGAAGGGTCGCTACGCTGGGCCATTACCCAAGCGAACGCCACGGTGGAAGATGATTTGATTGAGCTGCGGCAGCTAGCCGCCCCTATTCAGCTGCGATCGCCCCTACCCACGATTCACAGTAATCTTTATCTAGAGGGGCACGGGGCTACGGTTAGCGGCAGCGGCACTTTTCGGGTGCTGCAGGTGCAAACAGGGAATGTGGCCCTGCACAACTTGACCATCGCCGATGGCCTGGCGCGTGGTGCTAATGGCATTGGCGATGCCGGCGGCAGTGCGGGATTGGGAGGCGGCCTGCTGATTGAGGAGGCCGGCGTCACGTTGAGTCAAGTCCGCCTGGTCAACAATCGGGCGGAGGGCGGCAGTGGCGGCTATCGCCCCGCCACAATTTCTCCCGCCGTAAAGGGCAAGATTGAGACCAAAAAAGTTGAGCTAAAGGTGAATCGGGGGGCAATTGTGGGCATCAACGGCATTAGCCTGTCGCCCAGTCAACAGCCAGCCCAAGCGTCGACCGCAGCGGATGCGTCACTTCCCGAATCCCCCAGCATTCGCGACACCGACGTGAAATATTCGGCTAATCGCGGGGCGATCGCAGGCGTCAACGGCATTGGCGTCAACGGCATTGGCAGCATTGCCTTCGGCGGCGGCGGCGGCTTCGGCGGCTTTGGCAATGCGGGCAACGGCGGCAATGGCGGCAACGCGGGTGCGGCTGGGGGCAATGGCGGCAACGGGGGCGACGGAGGGGACGGCGGTATTGGCATTTTTGGCGGCTTTGGCCGCTGGGAAGAAAATGGCAGCATTGGTGCGATCGCCTACGGCGGTGGCGGCGGCTTCGGCGGCTTTGGTAATGCGGGCAACGGCGGTAACGGCGGCAATAGCGACGTCAATATGGCCAACGGCGGCAACGGCGGCAACGGCGGTAATGGGGGCTTCGGCGGTGGCGGCGGTGGCGGCGGCTATGGGGGCCAAGGGGGACAGACCGGTCAACCCGGGGAACCAGGCACGGGAGGCTATGGCGGTGGCAACGGCGAGGTTGGTTATGGGGGCGGCGGAGCCGGATTGGGCGGCGCAATTTTCTTGCACTCGGGGCGACTGCTGCTGAACCGTACTGAATTTGAGCAAAATGCCGCGATCGCCGGGCACGGAGCTCATCCTGGCCAAGGCAAAGGCGGAGCAATTTTCAACTGGCCTGATCCAGAAGTATCTGGATCAGACTGGCAAATTGTTTCGTTTGGCGATCCTCCTCACTTTCTCGACAACACGGCGCCCGAAGCTGCCAAAACGGCAGCAGACAACATCAACGTGTTTGGCTCCCTTGTGACCTTTGGCCATCAACCGTGACTGCCAGATGACTGATGATTGTTGGCCAGCCGACAAGCCAAGTGCCCTATGGCGGGCAGGTCAAATATGGCTGAGAGATCTGTACCTAAATCCCCCCCTTAAAGAAGGTGGCTGTAAGGCTTTGGCAGTGCCAAAGCCCCCAAGACTGGGTAAGCTATTTTCAAGCAGCTCCCTGAGTGCGATCACCTTAAATGGCCTTAAAACCGGCATCGAAACATTTCCTCCGGGTTATGGCTAGAGGTGGCAAAAACCGGTTGCGGTGATTGGGTAGCAGCTAAAGGCAGCCTAGCGGAGCAGATACCAATTTTCGATTGTGGGTTTTCAATTGTGAATGCGCAGCCGATTTCATCCCAGCGCCGGCAGTTGCAAAGTCTGTAGCTTCAAGGTGTTATTCATCGATCGAAAAGGTAGTTATCCGCAGGATAGGTCTTTCTGTAAATCTCCTAATCACAAAGTTGCCAATTCAAAATCAAGATCAGTATTTTGCTTTGCTCAAATCTGCAAATTTTTTGCCAAACTTGTCGAGAGCCCAGTTAAAACGCTTTTCCGAAAACTTACAATGCTTGGCAGACTGTTAAATGTTGGCCAGCTAGTGCTGAGGCTGCGTCCACGATTTCCCAAGGCGATCGCCGACCAAAGCTCCCATTGGCAGAGAACTTTGGTTCAGCCCTCTTTTATCTGTTTTTGTACGAGATAAATCACCGTGATAGTTAACAGCTTGCCCCGCATCCACCCGGTAGAAGACGAAACCCAAACCCTACTGCAATGGGCTGCCTCAGTAATGGCATCGGACGACACCTACTTTGGCCGGGGCCAGCGATTGGCCAAACGCTTGGGCGCCCATTATCGGCGCGATGGGCTGACTGAATTTGGCTTTTGGACGCCAGAACTTACGGCAGATGTGATTCAGTCAGAGCGATCGCTAGAGCTCGAGATTTTCACGCCTCTGACGCCGATCAATTTTCGTGAACCACGGCAAATTGTTCAGTTTCAACGCGATCTCGTGCCCGTTCGGCAACAGGGAGAATTTCTGTGGGCCGTCGTCAGTGGAGTAAAAGCCGGTAACCGCAACACTGCCGGCTCTTTTTACTGGCTGCGCTATGTTGACGCCGAACAGCGAATACACATTATTCGCGATCCGCTTGCCTATTCCACTCCCTACGGCGTATTTGCGCCAGCCGAAGTTTATGACATGCGACGGCTCCAGCGACGGCGCGCTGACCTCGGCTATTTTCGCCGCACCGCAGCGCCCAAAGGCATTCCCGATGCAGAAATTCCCCGGGTGCCCACTCCCACCAATATTCTGCAAATTCACGTCAAAACCGCCTCTCCTGAAGGTACGTTAGAAGGCCTGACCCAAATCTTCAACCGGATTTCCGACAAAATTGCGGCGGCGCAACCCCTGACGGCGGCAGAGGAAGTGTATTGCGGCTACGATACCGTACAGCTTTTGCCAGTGGAGCCGACGATTGAATATCGCCGCGAAGACACCAATGTTGAGCACGAGTTTTTTGCCATCGGCGCACATTTGCCAACCGTGAACGAGGCCGCAGCGATCGCCCCCGAGACCATACCGACAGAAAACGATCTGGCGGCCAATGCCGTGGCTGAAGTGGACGGCAATTTAGAGGTTGAGGTAGAGACTGACATTGAGACCGCATTCGACTCTACTAAAAAACCTGACGATGCTGAATCAGTTGTAACCGTAACGCTGCGCAAACCCGACACCCAAAATTGGGGCTATGACGTGCCGATTTTGGCGTCGTCATCCACTAATCCAGCGGTTTTGGGTAGCCTTCGCCCCGATGAAGTTATTGATTTTATTGCGGCATTGCATAACTTTGCCGGCGGCTCCATCGGGCTAATTTATGATTTGGTCTACGGTCACTCTGATAATCAGGGTCTGGAACTGCTGACCCAACAGTTCTTCAAAGGCCCCAACATGTATGGGCAAGATTTGAACCACCAGCTACCGCAGGTGCGCGCCATTTTGTTAGAAATGCAGCGCCGCAAAATCAATACGGGAGCTGACGGTATCCGCGTTGATGGCGGGCAGGATTTTCGCTTCTTCAACCCACTATCGGGGCGCGTCGAGCAAGACGATGCCTATCTGTTGGCCATGAGCGACGTTGTGCAGAATATTCAGGGCTATCGGCGGCTGATGTTCACCATTTTTGAAGATGGTCGCCCCTGGCCAGAAGAAGGCTGGGAAGAGAAATCGACCTATCGAGAATTGTGTGAAATGAAGCCCGGTTCTTTTCAGTGGGGGCCACTAATTTTTGCCCACAACACGCCAACGGTCAATGGCTTTTGGGATCGCAAATGGCGGCGGGTGGGTGAAGTCATTTTCCAGGGCGATCATTGGATTACCGGCTGCGGTAACCATGACACCGTACGTCGCGGCAACCAAATTGCCGCCGATGCCGAAATCAATTGGAATCTGGGCAAAACCCTGCCGCAAGTGCTGCACCGCGCTTACAACAATCCCGCCACGCTGCTGTGGGTACATGGGTTTTCGCCTGGCTTACCGATGGACTTTTTGAACGCCACCGTGGAAACACCCTGGGGCTTTTTCCGCAATACGGACGATCGCTATGGCGTCAAAGTGGTGTCTGAAGAGGTTGGCTTCCTCGACTGGGAAATTGAGCCCGCCATGTATGCCGATGCGGATGCGTTTTCCCGCCTCAAGGCTTTGGGTTTTAAGGAATATAGCCAACTGCGAGATTTTGCCTGGGCCCTACGGGACGCCATGATTGAAACAGATTATGACCTGCAGGCCGTCGCCCAAGTCTGTCAGAAATGTTTGGACGGTGATGATGCCACCATCTGCACGGTGCCGGCGATGGAAGAGCTGCAAGACGATGACCATCTGCCCCGGTTTTTAGCGACGTTAGATGTCCCTAAGCTCAAAGCCTTCGCCATGGCTTTTATGGAAGATGGTCATGATATGTGCAACGTGGGTCGATATCTGGAAAATCTAGATCCCAGCCTCACGCACTTTAGCTGGCAACTGCGACACTTTCGGTTGAGCCATCCCTGGCTAGGGGAAAATCTAACCGGTCGCGATCGCTTCAATCGCATCAGTGACGACCAGCGCACTATCTTCTACGGCTATCGCCGCGATCCCCAGCCGGCAACGGCCCCCGGCGGCGAAGTCGTGATTTTGACCCACATGGGAGGCGACCCCATGGTGGTGAATCCCGGCGATTGGCTACAGCTGGATATGGCGGAGTGGCAAATTGCGATCGCCACCCCCGGCATCGATCTGGAAAACGATATTCCAGATCTGCGATCGTTCGAGCTAACCGATGGTGAAGGAGTGCTGTTAGTCCCCGTCGCGAAAGACTGATTGGACTAACGCCGTTGAACCTAGTCTTAGCCTCCTGGCCCGGATGTAAGGAAATTAGATTTAACATCCCTCAGATAAGGGGAAGGTGAAGGGGGGCATTGACGGCAGTCCTGAGACGATGGAATGCCGCGATCAACTCTATCCGTTGAGGAAACCTGACATGGAACCTGCCAAACTGGCCGCACAGCTAAGAAAGCCCTCGGGTCTAAAAGCTGATGAAGTAGGGAAGGGCATGAACAAGTCCAACGCTAGAGTGATTGCGGCGGGTCTGCAACTGTTAGGCATCAACCAGGGCGATCGCATTCTGGAAATTGGCCCCGGTAATGGCCAACATGTTGCATTACTTATGGAAGCGGCTGAGCAAATTCAGTATGTCGGCGTCGACTGGTCGGCGGCAATGGTGGCAGCGGCAATGGAAACCAACCGCGCTTTGTTGAGCAGTGGTTCAGTCGAGTTTATCGAGGCAAACGCGGCGTCACTGCCATTTGATGACGACACTTTCAACAAAGTTTTTTCTGTCAACACCATCTATTTTTGGGGAAATCCCCGGCAGCAACTGCTGGAAATTCAGCGGGTATTGCGACCAGAGGGGATTCTTTGCCTGGGGTTTGGCGATCGCGGTTTTATGGAGCAGTTAGCATTCACCCAAACCGGATTTACGCTTTACGATGAGGCGGCAGCAAGAGACTTGCTAGCGTCTGGCGACTTTACGGTACTGCAGCATGAGACCTACGAAGAAAGCGACACCAGCAATATGGGAGCACAGGTTGAGAAGTTGTTTCATCTCATGCGCTGTATGCCTCAATAGAGCTGCGCTTTATCAAATGCTACGACTCCTAAATTCAAAAAAAATTCAGATTATTCTTCCGTTGCAGAGTAATCTTCGCCATTGCTTCGCGGTACTTCTCACCATTTTTTCACCCTTGTCGAACATCAGAGCAGGATTTTCCAACATGGCGCTGAGTTCAGGTTCGAACTGATTGGTGGCCAGCGTGACTTTGAACACGCTGGATTTCATTAGCGCGATCGATAATCGTAAGCTTGATAGACTACTCCTGGACTGCAGTAATCTACTTCTATGGCCGCTTTTTCAAGTCCTGATGCTAATGATCGATAATTAAGGACGCCGACGAGTTTTTAAGCCCATCAACAAGCGACCAACCCAAAACTAAGAACTCAAAATTCATTTATCCCGGAACTGCGGACTACCAACGATCTAAATCTCAATTTGACGCGCTTTCAATCAGCTGATGACAGCTCTGGCAGTTGAAAAATATCGGCATAAATGGATTCGGGACTCACCCGTCTTCGCGGGTGAGGAGAATCGTACACCACCATCAGCGCTGTTTCCTCTCCCAAACAGGGCACCAGCGCTAACCCTTCCGCATTGTCGGCCCCAATGGTAAACGGCAGATCAAATAGTGGTGTCAGCCGGCCCGATTCCTGACTCCATAGGGTGTCTTCGCTATGGGCCAGCGCATCGGCTAGACGAAATAGCTGCATAGCACCAGATAGGGCCATGGTGGGGCCAGCCAAAATCAGCAAATCATTGCCATACAGGCATAATTCTCGGATACCTTGGCCGTTTAGGTCTAAAAAATGCTTGCGATAAAGTTCACCATCGCCCAAATCTGCCAGCGTGAGAACGCCCGGTTTTTCAGCTTTGACTTGAATTTCCAGCACGATCGCCCAGCCCCGTAGCACTGGCCCCCGCAGTCCGAGAAAAATTTGATTGCCGTTAACGGCCAATCCTTCAATATCAAATCCGTTGTCCTTGGATGGCAGCCGCATCGCTAAAAAGGGACCCAAATGCTCATCTTCAGCTAACGCTTCCAAGAGGATATTGTGCCCATCAATATGTTCGAGGGCCGCTGCAGTGAGGGTCTCTTCCTGTTCCGGATCGGCATAAGTGGGCAGAATTTCCCCTTTAAACACCGGCAACCGAGCCAGCAATGAGCGATTGGGATCATGCTCAATCTCAGCGAGCCGCGCCACATCTTTTTGGGTCTTTTTACCTTTGGGTTTGTTGCGTTTGAGGCTATGGGAACCCACGACCCACAGGTAACCATCGTTATAATCAAGTCCTTCAATATCGATCTCTGACTCTTCATCATGCAGATTGATATAGTCTTTGAGATGAAAGGTGTGATGAGCGCCGTAAGTACTGTTGCCCATGGGCGTCAGGCGCTCAACGGTGAGAAATTCATCGGAACCCACCCAAAGATAGCCGTCTGGAGTGCGGGCCACGGCAGACAATTCTTCTAGCAAATCGTCGGACTCACTCTGAAATTTCAGCAGGGCACGACTGAGTAGGTATCCATTGGCCATAGCGATCGCTCAGATAAACGGCAAAGCATAACAACATCAATTCTCGATTTTAGATTGTGGATTCAAAACCTCATTTTTCAAAACTGAGAACTTAAAATCCACCCATTTCGCCACCATGTACGGGTAAATGGCTGTTCGCCCCTCCGACCCGACCATCGTGTGCGGGCAAATGGCTGTTTGCCACTCCCATCTCAACTACTACCCCTTCGCCTCTAACTCTTCCAGGCGGCTCTTGAGTTCCTGATTAGATTTTTTGAGTTCTTCTAGATCTTTTTGCAGTTGAGCGATCGCCTGGTCTTTTTTGACTTTCTTCTGCACTTTTTCGACGGTCTCTTCGGCGCGACGACGCACGCGGCCATCGTCAATGTGGGCTGCGATCCCCTGGAGCACCACCACGGCACCGGCATCGGCCATCATGCCCAGGGCCGCAATCACCGTCATCTGAGTAGTGAACTGCGGTTCCCGAGAAATGGCCTCCAGGCGTTCAAGAATGCGCTCGATATTGGGCTTACTTTGTCCCGTTGAGACCTTGCCCAGGGCCCGCACGGCTCCCAGTCGCAGCATGGCAGTCACCTGCGGTTCGGTATATTGCAAAATCAGGTCAAGGGCCGAGGACGACGTTTTGAACTGGCTGACGCCGCTCAGGGCGCCAGAGCGCACTACCTCATTCCACCCGGTACGTTCTTGAAGCACCGTGCGCAAGACGCCCAAAGTTTGCGCTGTCTCGGGAATGCCGGAAAGCTGGGAAGCGCCCACCGAGCCCAAAGCGCTCATCGCCGCTGCTTCAACGTAGTAGCTGGGATCACCCGCCTGCACAATTTCCAGCAGTGCTTGATAGCTGGCCGGTGTTTTTACGCCAGCCAAAGCCGACACTACGGCCCGGCGCACTTTCGGATGCTCATCTCGCAGACCGGTGAGCAACGCCGCGATCGCCTGGTCTAGTTTCAAATCCGCTAAGTGCTGGGCAATTTCGGCTCGCACCCCCCAAAGCGAATCGCTGGTCAGGGCCTCAGCCAGAGCTTTGACTGCCTCAAGCCCGCCTTTTTGGGCGATCGCTTCTGCTGCATAAATCCGCGCAATGGGGTCAGGATCATACTTAAGCTGTGCCTTGAGTTCCGGCAAAGGATACTCCAGCTTTACGGTTTTGGTGTAGTGGTTGCCCACGTCAAAGCTGATGAAGTCAGGCTTCTGGGCCAGTGGAAAATATAGCGCCTGTTCATATTCATGCAGGCGAACGGTCAGGGGCTGCACGCGCACCTGACCCGCTTCGACGTAGCCCAGACCGATTGTGATACGTAAGTCGAAAAGGCCGCTCTGACTGCTCTTATCGCCAGCTTTGGCCTGGGTTTGCGTCACCGTAATTTTAGCTAAGCTGCTGTCGGCATCCCACCGATAGGCCACCTTAAAGTCGGGGTGGCCGCCGCGATAGACGTACTGGTCAAACAGAAAGCGCAGGTTACGCCCCGTCGTCTCTTCGATGGTGCGAATCAAGTCCAGGGTTTCAACGGTTTTATGGGCGTACTTATTCACAAAGCCGTGGATGGCTTGCCAAAACAGCTCGTCTCCCAGCTCAGCGCGAATCATATGGTAGACGCAGGCGCCTTTTTCATAGATGTGGCGATCGTAGAGTTCAATCGGCTCGCGATAAACATGGGTAACCATGGGTCGGCGATAGCGGCTCTTGTCCTCCGACAAATAGCTGCGCATTTCGTTGAGACGATAGTAAGCGGCTTCGTCGGCACCGTACTGATCGTCAGTCCACAACACCTCGGAATATGAAGCCATGCCCTCTTTGACCCAGGCGTGCGACCAGTGGCTGATCACTAGCAAGTCGCCAAACCACTGGTGGGCGAGTTCGTGGGCGACCAGCATTTCGGAGTTAGTGTTGTCTAATGCGGCGCGTTCGTCGAGCAGGCAGCGATCAGTCAGCAGCGTGCAGGAAGTGTTTTCCATGCCGCCAAAGGTGAAATCTTTAATACATACCTGCGCATATTTTGGAAAGGCATAGCGATAGCCGAAGCGATCGCTAAAGAAATCCAGCATTGCCGGGGTCTTCCCCATTGTCCGCTGAGCGTCAGCTTTTCGACCTTTCTGCGCATAGTAGGTGACCGGAATGCCCTCCCACTCATCGCGAATTTCATCAAAGTCCCCCACGGCCAGCGTCATCAGATAAGAGGGATGAATCTCTGCCTGCCGCCAGTGAAAAATTTTGTAGCCGCCATCTTCCTGCGTTTCCACCAGCTCACCGTTGGAGATGGCCTGATATGGCTTGGGCACCCGCACCCGAATTTCACTGGTTGCCAGTTGACCAGGATAATCAAAGCAGGGAAACCAGTAGCGTGAGTCTTCGTCTTCGCCCTGGGTCCACACCTGCACGGGTTTATCCGGCTGCTGGTCGGTGGGGGCCACGAAGTACAGCCCTCGCTGGGGATTTTCGCTGCGATAGGCGATCGCTAACTCGATCGCCTGCCCCACTGTGGTGGGCTGGCTGAGGTCCACGTAAAGCTGCTCGCCATCGTGATCAAACCGCTGGGCCAGATTGCCCACCATCACGGAATCGATGTCTAGATTGACGGCATCAAGCATCAAGCGCTCAATGCCATTGCGTACCGGGGTGAGGCGAATCGTACAGGTGCCCGTGTAGCGCTGTTGAGGAATATTCAAATCCAGATCCAGGGCAATGTGATTGACCTGTCCTGGCCGATCAGGGGTGTAGTGAGGTCGCGCTCCCGGCAGTTCAAATGACTTGTGCTTGGGGGGTTCAGCAGTGTCAAAGCCGGCATAATTAGGCATGATGTCCTCAAAGCAGTTCAGTAGACATAGGGCGATCGCGACAACAAGGTCTGGAGAGAAGCGATCGCAACATGCTTAATAGAGTAGCGCTTCTGTCGAGGAATGAATGAGAGCCGCCTCACGATAGCCATGACAAAATCTCAGCATGATTTCTCAGGCGGCATCTCATCACCTGGCAATCGGTTCAAAGGGCATCCTGAGATGATGAGGGAAGGGGGTATGGAATTGCGAATTAGTTTAACAACAGGCGAGCATTCCCACGGCTTTTACTCCGACAGGGCCACAGATGACGGTATGAATCGTGTTTGGTTCGGTCGTCGAGGCGATCGCCGACGATAGCAGCTTCCCGGGGCTACTAACTGTCTGCCGCCGGGCAGAAAAAATAGACGTCTTCCCAGCAGTTTGGCAGCTATTTATTAAGGACAATAAAAAACTACGGCTAGCGCACGCTAGCGATAACGGGGACTGCATCGACTGATGATGAGCGGAAGAAGCTGCCGGTGCGATCGCAGTAATACACAAAATGCTGCACAATCAATGGATCAGCCCACTGTAGCCGAGCCCGCTGTTCCAGAATGACCCGAGCTTCTCGCTTCGTCATGGGATGTCGCCAGCCTCGATCTTGTTGACAGGCCACCCAGGTATTAAGCACTTGAAAAACTCGTGCCAGTTTGTGGTCGGGAATTTGCCGGAGATGATACTGCTCTAGAACCGTGGCGACCTCATCTAAGCCAGCGTCTCTAGCAATGCGGGCGCTTTCAGCAAACCAGGTGTTGAGCGAAGCCACCATACTGCCATGATCGCGAAATTCCTGCTCTAATAAATAGTCACTGATATAAAGCGCCCCTAAATTTTTGCAATAGGCCGCCATTAAAAGTATCTTGCGCTCAGCGTGGTTGAGACTGAGCTGTTTGCCATAGCGCTGACAAAGTTGGGCTAAATCCTGCGATTCCTGCTGCAGCCAACTGCCCTTGTGATATAAGAGACTGCTGAGCGTCTTCAGATAGCTGCTAAAACTCGGATGACTCATGCTTTACACGTACCCCTGATTAAATGCGGTGAATTGGAACAAACTAATCCACAGGAACCCAAATTTAAGAAAACTCATAGCGCGGACGAAACCGCGTGATTATTGGCGCCGTTGCTAGCCACGACTGGCCAAGATGCCTGCATTCTCCAGGATTTTGGCTTTCTCCGCAGAAACACGGCTACATTTCACCAAAGCTTTACGGAAGCTAGCTGCCAATAAGTGCAAATTACCGTGATTTTTACGGAGAAGTTACCGCAATTCTACGGAACCAGATTGACCATCAAGGCGAATATACTGCCGCGATTTCAAGGAATCGGCTCTCCCTGACAGCACCACTGTGGGTAAGCCGTATTCTCGAGCCACAATGGCGCCGTTAGACAACTGTCCACCGGTTTCTGCAATCAACCCCCGTACGCCAATTTGAGCCAGTACCGGGATTTCAGTAGCTTTCAGATAAGGCACAATCAGCAGGCTGTCTGGCGGCAGCGCGCGGGGATCATGGGCTGCTCTCAACACTCGCACTTCGCCAAACACCGTTCCTGGACAGATGGGTAAGCCCGTTAGTGTGGTCGGAGAATCAGCAAGCGTTGTGGCTGGAGCCGCACCCGGCAGAGCTGGCAAAGCGTCGTCAGGCGCGTCTGATGGGGGCGGAATCAGCGGTCGACTTTGCAGCAGCCAAAGTTGATCGCCGTCAAAGCTCCATTCCAAAACTTGGGGAATCCTGTGCGATCGCCGTTCCAAGTGACGAGCTAAAAACGCCACGGTCTCCAACAGCCGCTGCGATATATCGCCCGTGCCGGTTATCTGCAGCGTCAGCGCCTCCGGAATTTGCCAGCTGTCAGGCCGGGCTAGGGCATTCGGTAAATCGTCCGCTTGCACCGTGACGCGGAAACGCTGTGGCGAGTGCTGGCCTCCGGTGACTTGTGCAGCCGGTCCCGACAGAGCTTCAACGATCACCTCATCGCCACTGCCTGTCAGGGGATCGCGGCTGGCGGCAACTCCACTGCAGTGTCCCGACACTTGCTGCTGCACAATGACGGCTAAACTACCTTCCGGCGAGTCGCGATCGCGGCGATATTGCACTGCGCTAGGGCGCTCATAGGTGCGAAAGCAGTGATTCATCGCGGCATAGAGAGCTTCTTGAGAAGTTAGGTCAGTGCTGGCGGCATACTGTCCAGCGCTGGAGAACAGGGCCGGGCGATCGCCGACGATTGAAGGCCGCACCACCACGGGGGCCGCCGCTGAGGGCCGGGTGATTTCCAGCAGCATCGCGGGATCATCGCCCGCTGGTAGCACATAGCCCGGAGGCACCGGATAGCCCCATGCCATCAACTGCGACAGTCGCGCCGCCTTGCTGCCCGCCACCGATGCATCCAAGGGTTTCTCTAAGGTCAGCAGCGCGCGATCGCTCCGGAAAAAGCCAAACAGACGGCGTGACTCCAGCCGGGTCCCCACGGTGGGAATTTCCAGTTCTTCGGGAATGGTTTCATAAATCCAGCCGATGAGACCGCAGAGGCAGGCGGTGAGCAAAATTTCCATGCCGCTCGCCTGATTGAGAGCGGAGATCACCGTAAATAGCACCAGCACTAACAGCCGTCCCTGCTGCCGTTCGCGAAAAATAGTGAATCCCAATAGGCTAATCAGCAGAGTAAGTCCGGCGGTGACCGGGGCATGGGCGATCGCGCCCCATAGGACGGCAGTAGTGCCAACGGCTTTACCAGCCCAATAGCGCCCCATCACCAAAGCGATCAGCGCCACAATTTCCCAGGCCGGATCGGTCGGAAAGTACTGCCGCGCCAACAGCACCAGACCAACGCCCTTGGCTGCCTCCAACATCAACGCCAGACCGCCAACGAAAGCGCCCCCCACTTCAAATGCCGTGGCGACTCCAGCTGGGCCAGCCGGCAAGAGATAGGCGCGTTCTCCAGCCAAGCTATGGGCGATCCAATGGCTCAGCGGCAGCGCCCCCGCCACCGGCCCCACAACAAAAATCAGCAGCGCTCCTCCAACCTGTGTCAGCGTCAGCATGTGGTTTATTCATCGGCAATCGCTCTAGAACTTAGCACGGCGCCGCAAAATATAGCTGACGGCGGAGCCTTGTTTTGGCAAGGCGTTTTAAGGTCAAGACAAGATTGATGGGAGAACATATGACGACGGCATTGATTACGGGCGCTTCATCGGGAATTGGAGCGGAATTTGCAGCGCAGTTGGCGGCTCAAGGGCACGATGTGGTGCTGGTGGCGAGATCGCAAGATAAACTGCAGGCGATCGCCGAACAATTGGCCCAAGCCCATGGTGTTAAAACCACCGTCATCGTCCAAGATTTACTGGCAGCAGACGCCACCGACCAAATCTTCAGTCAGCTTGAGCAGCAAGAAATCACACTAGATTTGCTGGTGAATAATGCCGGCTTTGGCACCTACGGCGAACTGGCCGACGGTGACCTGACGAATTATTTGAATATGATTCAGTTGAATGTGACGGCGCTGGTGGAGCTGACCTACCGAGCTTTACAGGGTATGAAAGTACGGCGATCGGGCAGCATCCTGAACATTAGCTCAACCGCTGCCTTTCAGCCGATTCCCTATTTCGCCGTCTATGCCGCCACCAAATCCTTCGTGCTGAGCTTCAGTGAGGCGCTGTGGTACGAATGCCAGCCTTATGACATCAGCGTGCTGAGCGTTTGTCCAGGACCAACAGAAACTGGATTCTTCGCCGTCGCCGACTTTCCCGATGCGATGGAAGCACCGCCAGGACAAAACCTGGCAACTCCCAAGGAAGTGGTGCAAGAGGCCCTAAAAGGTCTTGATCGCGGCAGCTCTAATATCGTCACGGGCGGTTTAATTAATCAAATTCTGGTCAATGCTGGCCGCTTTGTGCCACGGGAAATGCTGACCAGCGGTGTAGGGCGCATGTTCAAAGTGGACTGAGTCGACTTCGCCGAGTCATTATCAAATGAGCTCACAGAAATGGCGCTGCCGCAGACTTGGAACGCTAAAGTCCGGGTGCCTTAAAATCCTCTGGCAACAGGGCGTCATCTAGGGTGGCGCCATCGAGCACAGCATCGGCCAGATTGGTGTTGGCCAGATTGGCTCCGGTTAAGTTGGCATCCGTGAAATCGGTATCGGCGAGATTGGCTCCCCGCAGATAGGCACCACTCAGGTCGGCCCCTTTGAAATTGGCTCCCGTCAGGTTGGCCGAAGTGAGCGCAGTTTGGACCAAGTTGGCGTTGGACAAATCCGCATTTTGCAGATCAACACTGTCCATTAGAGCATTGCCCAGGTCAGCTCCGGCGAGTTTGGCATTCCGCAAATCAGAGCGATTGAGTTTTGCCTCTTTGAGATTTTGACCGGCAAAATCAACCCCTGATAATTCACAGTCCAAGCATTCGCCAGCTTGGGCTTGAGCGATCGCGGTCTCGGTGTCGCGACTGCTGGTCTGCGGTTCAGAACAGCCCACAATGATGAGGCTGACGGCGGTCAAAATCACTCCAGAGCCACTGAAAAGCAGGGCAGACACTTTCATAGGTACGCTCGTTACTAAAGTCTGTATAGCTAGATTAGCGAATTGTCTCTGGCAGAAGCGTTTACTTGATGGCGGAATTAACCCAAGTCGTCATTTACTGATTAGTGAACGTCGCATGAGTAAACTGCTGCGCCATCACCCTACTGCTAGAAACGCATTATTTCGGACCGCCTGGCGCCACCCTAGCTGTTGTAGGCAGTCATTGTTGGAAGCTATGATCTTGGGAACTATCGATATATTGAACGAGGATCTCTGAGATAAGGCGGGTCTTGAAAGCAAATTCAGGGAATTTATTCCGCTTATGCGATCGCGAGCTTCGATACGACCGCATTACGCAGTATTGAACATTCGTTAATTTTTAGAAATTCTTTCGGACACAAATGATGGAGAGCGATTGAGTCAGTGCCATTGGTTTCCTTTCCTAAATTTAAACGAGCGACAGTCATTCCTCTTGTTGTGGTGCTCTCAGCCGCTGCCCACGGAATCATTTTGCGAATTCCGGTGCCGCCGTCAGAAACTGCGCCGCCGACCCTGACGGAAACAGCAACGACCACTAGAAGCGATATTTCCGTTGTCGTATTGCCGCCGCAGCCAGACCCCACCGCTCCAGATTTGGAGTCCGAAGCGGTGGTCGCGCCGCAGTCCCCATCAGCCGCCTTGCCCCCAACTAGCGACTCCGCCGTAACCGCTGCGCCAGCGCCTCAGCCTCCCATTACGCCGTCGAACTCACCGCAGTTGCCCGCCGAAAATGTACCTGCTGAAAATTCATCGACGCCCTCGACCAATCAGCCAACCAATCAGCCTCCCGTTAACGCTGGGAAATCATCCCCCAATTTTATGCCATCGTCGGACGCCGAACCGCTGCTGAGCTACGGCAGTGATTTTCCCCATGTGGTCGGCGCCGTAGCGGGCTGTTTTGGCCTGAACGACTGTCGTCAAGTCAGCGGCATCGATAGCTATCGCCGGGTGGCACGATCCCTCACAGCCGAATTAACAGATGACGGCTACACAGTGAAGCTGCGGGACGACCTCGAAGATACTGGCCGCAACGTCTATGAGCTGACGCCGCCGGGCGGTGATAAACAGCAATTTCTGATGGTGTTTTCCGGGGATGACGGCTCTGCTATCTATGTCATTGGCTCCGAAATTATGACCCTAGACCAGCTACGATCGCTGTCTCCACGGTCCTACCGCGATCGTCTGGTCGTTTAGTATGACTCGTCCCCGGTCTCCCAAACTGAAGGCGCTACCTCATTCCTCAATGCTGCCTATGGAACTGCCGTCAGGCTGGTTAGTAGGAGTGTTACTGATTGCGCTGTTGGTAGCAACGCCCCTGCTGTCGGTAATTTTGAGCGCCTTCAGTAATTTCGGCGACGCGGCGGCTGGTGACGTCTGGCGACATTTGGCCGCCACTGTCTTGCCCAGCTATATCCTCAATTCCCTGGCCTTGATGGTGGGAGTCGGCGGTGGTGTCCTATTGTTGGGCGTCAGTACGGCTTGGCTAGTGGCCTTATGCCGCTTTCCGGGAGCCCGGCTGTTTGAATGGGCTTTGCTGCTGCCGCTAGCGGCCCCGTCCTACCTGCTGGCCTATACCTACACGGACTTTTTGGACTACTTTGGCCCGGTGCAAACGCAGTTGCGCACGCTGTTTGGTTGGGAAACGGCGGCGGCCTACTGGTTTCCTGATGTGCGATCGCTGGGGGGCGCGATTGTGCTGTTCAGCCTCGTGCTCTATCCCTACGTTTACCTGCTGGCGCGGGTGGCGTTTCAAGAGCAGTCGCTTGGCGTTTTAGAGGCCAGTCGCTCGCTGGGCTGCAATCCCTGGCGCAGCTTTCGGACAGTGGCGCTGCCCCTGGCCCGACCGGCGATCGCGGCGGGCACCGCCCTAGCGCTCATGGAAACGCTAAACGATTTTGGCACGGTGGACTATTTCAGCGTCCCCACCTTTACCACCGGCATTTATCGCACTTGGTTCGGCATGGGGGAACGCCTGGCCGCAACCCAACTGGCCAGCTTGCTGCTGCTATTCATCATTGTGCTGGTGGCCCTGGAGCGGTGGTCGCGGCGGCAGGTGCGCTACTACCAAAGTGTTGGCAGTTCTCGCCGTTTGGCTCGATTTGAGCTGCGGGGCATCCGGGCGATCGCGGCTTGTTTGACCTGTGCTTTGCCGATTTTTCTGGGCTTGCTGCTGCCCGGGCTCCTGCTGCTGTGGATGACCCTGACCAACCTGGATAAGTCTTTGAACCGAGAGTTCTTTGAGTTGGCCGGCCACAGTCTGCTCTTAGCCAGCATCACCGCCCTGCTAGGCATTGGCCTGGCCTTGATTTTGGCCTATGGTGCCCGCTTGCAGCCTGGAGCCGGAGTGCGCTTTGGGGTGCAGATGGCGGCACTGGGCTACGCTATTCCAGGAGCAGTGATTGCCGTGGGAATTTTGGTGCCCCTGGGGCGCTTCGATAATGCCCTGTCTGCCTTGGCCGAACGCTGGCTGGGAACACCCACCGGCCTGCTTCTAAGCGGCACCATCGCAGCGCTGATCTTTGCTTATTTGGTGCGGTTTTTAGCGATCGCCATCAGCACCCTGCAGGCTGGCCTGGCGAAAGTTCGCCCCACCCTCGACGATGCCTCCCGCTGTTTAGGCAATTCCCCCACCCAAACCCTGATACAAGTTCACGCTCCCTTGTTGAGCGGCAGCCTACTCACCGCCGCCACCTTAGTCTTTGTTGATGTGATGAAGGAACTGCCCGCCACGCTGGTCATTCGGCCCTTCAATTTTGATACTTTGGCGGTGCGCGTCTTTCAGTACGCCTCTGATGAACGCTTGGTAGATGCTGCCGCCCCGGCCCTCGCCATTCTCCTCGTGGGCATCGTGCCGGTAGTTTTGCTCAGCGATCGCATCACCAAGAGCCGAAAGTATGGTGAGTGATATCCTTTCTCTGTTCTGGAGCCAAACGGGCTGGGGGTTTGAGGGTGGTGAGGTGTGAAGGTGACAGGGGGACGGGGTGGGCAAATTATGGAACCGGGAATGGGCAACTCAGAACTCAAAACTGAGCATTCAAAATTCATTCACAATGCCAACCATCCCCGCTGAACTACGGCAGCCAGGGATATTGCTGAAAGTTAGGCGATCGCTTGTCTAAAAAAGCCTGTTTGCCCTCAGCGCCTTCCTCGGTCATGTAATACAGCAGGGTGGCGTTGCCCGCGAGCTCTTGGAGCCCCGCCTGCCCATCGCAGTCAGCATTAAAGGCCGCTTTGAGACAGCGAATCGCGATCGGACTTTTGCTCAAAATTTCTCGCGCCCACTGCACACCCTCGGCTTCCAGTTCCGTCACCGACACCACGGTGTTGACCAATCCCATTGCCAAGGCTTCTTGAGCAGAATATTGGCGACACAGGTACCAGATTTCGCGGGCCTTTTTTTGCCCCACCAGGCGAGCCAAATAACTCGCGCCAAAGCCGCCATCAAAACTGCCGACCTTTGGCCCCGTTTGCCCAAACACGGCATTGTCCGCAGCGATCGTCAGGTCGCACAGCACGTGTAGCACATGGCCGCCCCCGATCGCATAGCCCGCCACCAAGGCAATCACCACCTTCGGCATCGAACGAATCAGTCGCTGCAAGTCCAACACGTTGAGGCGCGGCATGCCCGCTTCATCAATGTAGCCACCCTGGCCGCGTACGCTCTGGTCGCCACCGGCACAGAACGCATACTTGCCGTCTGTGTGGGGGCCAGCGCCGGTCAACAGCACCACTCCAATCGCCGTATCTTCTCGCGCATCCGCAAAGGCGTCATACATTTCCACCACGGTTTTGGGGCGAAAAGCATTGCGCTTGTGAGGCCGGTTGATAGTGACTTTAGCGATGCCCTCCGCTTTGTGATAAAAAATGTCTTCGTAAGTTTTGGCAGTTTGCCACTGAATGTCCATATGATTCGCCGTAACGGTTTCATGGACTAGCTTAGAGGTGATTTAGAGCGCCTTATCAATAATGCTAGAAACCTTTTGCAATAAGTCAGACTGGCACAGTTGAAGCCGACCTGGCTCCCCGTCACACCCTGCCACCCTGCTACTCTGCCACCCTGCCACCAATCAGGTACTTTATTTACACTCGAACCGCCGCGATCGCCCCCGTTTCTGTCGCTGAGCTGGGCGCTGATGCGATCGCCCTTTGCCAGATGGTGGCGTGCGGTGTTCCCCAAAGTACTTTTCACTGCGATAGCGCAGCCAAATCCTGAGCTGCTGGGGAATCTTTTCTTTTTCGGCCTTGGTCAGCGTGTTGTAAAGCGCCAGCGCTTTTTCCCGCTCTCCCCGACAGGCCCGATTATTGTGGGCATCCCAATAGCTGCGGGCAACGCGAATGCGGCGGCACACTTCTTTCACTAGAGCATCGCCCTTTAATGGCTCCTGTGGCCGTGGCATCTGGCTTCCTCTCTCCTTTCCCTTCTTAGTGTGACAGGCTGGGCAGGGACTCGCTGTGAGACACTAATGAACGGTCATCATCCATGGCCATCGTAAATTTCTCAGCGTTTATGAAAATTGCCACTTGGAACGTCAATTCTATTCGCACCCGGCTCAATCACGTTACCGACTGGCTGAACGACCATCAGGTCGATGTGCTGTGCCTGCAAGAAACGAAAGTGGTCGACAAAGATTTTCCCGAGGCCGCGATTAAAGCCGCCGGCTATCAAGCCTATGTCAGTGGTCAAAAGTCCTACAACGGCGTGGCGCTCCTTAGTCAGCAGTCGTTAACAGAGGTTAGTAATGGCTTTACCCCTATTTTGGGCGAGTCTGCTGTGGGCGATTTGGATGCCCAAAAGCGAGTGATTACCGGCATGCTTGGCGATGTGCGGATTATCAATCTCTACGTGCCCAATGGTTCTGCCATCAACAGCGAAAAATACGACTATAAGATGCGCTGGCTGACGGTGTTGAAAGCTTACCTAGAAAAGCTGTTGGCCGATCACGAGCTCCTGCTTGTTTGTG
>JBCCJU010000046.1:0-34620 GCA_039027715.1 Cyanobacteria bacterium P01_C01_bin.120 | reverse complement strand
TGCAACCGTTGGGCGGTGTCTTTGAAAATACCTTTGAGAGGGTCGGTCAATTCCAGAGCAGCACTTGACATCATCACTCGAAGACACTGAACACAAACTTCATATTTTAACGGATGATTATTTGGTTGGACTACTCTTAGACAACACGTCCAGCCTTCAGAATTAGGGTTAACTGCCAATTCCTCGCAAATGCCCTGGCATCAGATCAATATTCAAGGCTGACTTTAATAGATAGGCAACGAGTACCAGCGACAGGCAAAAAGTAAAGTTGAAGCCAATCAGCAAAATCACCGCCGCCAACCAGTTAAAAATCGCAGCACCCCGCGACTCTGGGCGATCGCGCGAAGTTTGACGGCGGTCTTTGCCGACAAAGAGCACTAGAAAAAAGCGGCTGAAAATTAGATCTACGGTAATTCGCAGATCTACGATTTTAGGCGTTGGTGGACTCGGCAGCGCCAGAGCAATCAATCGCTGCACCTCGGTCAACTGAGCAGTGGTCAGTTCATCACGAACCCTCGCGTCCATGCAATCAAGAATAATCACTGGCGATCGCGCTACTATGTCAGCTCGCCGAGATGAACGGCGCCATCCCCGTAAAAAGTTAGCCATACGACGATTTGCTCGGTTCTTGGATGCAGCGGTAGCTGAAATTCGGTTTCAGACACACCCCAATATGCCCATTTCCCAATGTCAGACGACTAGCTGATTAGCCATAGTTGACAGAGCTGATGCCCTAACACGAGACCAATCATGATGCTGCCCATGCGCAATCCTTGAGTCCACCGAAGATGGCTCGTTCGCGGTAGCCATTCACTGCATCGTCCTAACACGAGGAAGGCGCTAATAGCAAGCACCCATAGGCCCAATAGAATGGCGGCCCAATAGCGATAGTGCGTACCCTGGGGAGCAAAATCAGGAAAATGTGCGAGCACCGCCATGGGAAAGCGATCGTGGATTACTAAAAGCGAGATCAGCAGCGTCGCCCACAGGCTGGCCGGCAGTAGTGCCCCAAGTCCGACCTGCAGCAGATAAATCATCAGCAATCCAGTGATTGCCCACACCCAGCCCCCCGCAGCAAAAAGACTGAGGCCTAGGCCGAAGATGCCTGCTAGGCAGATCAAACCTAAAATTTGCCCCGCTGTTGATAACAAACGATCCATCAGACACGCCGAGATCAGTGCTGCTTCAGTAATTCCCAAAAATCTGGTTGAATAAACGGGGCAAAGATGAAGTGTAGAACCGGAATGAAAGCTACCTGGTTGGAATTCTAGGCTGCGCTGGCAAGTCCAAACCCCACTGCCTGCAGCACGTCTCCCGAATTGCTTCAGGATGGAGAAGCCGATGAAATGTTGAAAATGCCAACAGCTCTATTGTGCTGCGATCGCGTTTTCACATCGCTCTTTTAGAGTGCGGTCAAAAGCGTAGTAGTTCTGAAAAATCACCTGATATGAGCAATAATCCGATGTCGGCCAAACGGTTTCAAATATTCTATAAGTCGACTGGTTTTATTAACCAAAAACTTTACCTGTGCTTCCAATCCAAACGAATTTCAATCAGCATAGATATCAAAGTTTATCATCTGTTCTCAGACAATAGCTTGAGAGCATGGATCAAAAATTTTGCGCTCACACAGGTAGGCTGAGCCAATTCGTTTTAGCAAATAATTAAAGCTTAGCAAGCAATTAAAACCAACTGATTATGCTTAAAGCAGTCGCTTCTTTACTGAACAGCGTTATGCATTTCTTAGAAAATCTTATCAAGAATCTGGAGCGACATCAGATGAGCTCCAAATATTTTAATCAGCTTATTATTTTCTTCAGAAAAAATAACTAGCAAATTTGCTCAAAGGACTGGTGATTTCTGTTTGATTAAGCCTTAAATTAAGACTTTGCAAAAGGTGGAAATTATTGGTCTCTATCTTTTTGTATACGGCGCCAAGCATAACAGTAATAGTCCGGCTGAGATATACCGCCGGTTAGATGATTTAGCCTAATAAATTCAGTTGAATTATACATAACCCAAAATTTATCTAGCACTGTCTGGAGAGTATTATGATTAGTTGTCCCCATAGTCAGCTAGCGTTACTGCTGGCTCAATTATCTGATTCGGGGATAGATACTCCCGAAGAAGCTGCTCTGATTTTTTCAGGGCCGCAGTTTTTCATTGCTTTGCTTTCAGGCTTGGTCTTAGCATTTGGTTTTCAACTGCTGTTAACCAATATATCGGTTGCTGCTGGAATCTCCTACGTGGAGCGCAGCTCCTCTAGTAGTTCTAGTAGCGGTACGAGCTTTGGAAAAATTAGCGTCGCTTTAGGTATTTGGACTTTGATAACGGTCAGTCTGGCCTTATTTTTCGCTTGTTGGTTAGCGGTCAAGCTAAGTCTTTATAACAGTTCTCTACTAGGAGCAATCACAGGATTAGTTATTTGGGGAACTTATTTCTCGCTATTATTTTGGGTAAGTTCTACCACGGTAGGTTCTTTAATCGGCTCTGTTGTCAAGACAGCAACAGCTAGTTTCAACGCCTTAGTGGGAACTGCTACGGCTGCCTTTGGGGCCAAAGCTGCTGGCAATCAACTGGTCGAAACCGCTGAAGAGTTGGCGGCAGTTGTTCGCAAAGAGCTGGCTCAAACTTTAGATGACGAGGATTTAAGAAGCTCATTAACCGAATATGTGGCAACGCTACAGTCGCCACAGTTGGATACTAGCTCGCTGGAAGCAGAATTTGAGCGTCTGATTAATGAGTCTAATATTGCCGCTTCGGCTGATTACGATACGCTTAGTCAGCTGGACCGAGCTTCCTTTGAAACTCTGGTTGGCAGTCGGACTGACTTGTCGCGACAGGAAGTGAAGCGAGTAGCAAATCAGCTTTATCGCACTTGGCAGCGAACTCTAAATCAGGCAGCCGGTCGCAACTCTTTGACAGAGCTAGTTAACTATGCCAGAACGGCTAATTCAGACGAAAATTTAGCCGATCATTTGGGTGAGCGGCTCGACCAATTTTTAGACGAATATCGTCGGCGTGGTCAATCAGACTCTTCGAATGCGTTAAGTCAAGGATTCAATGCGCTGATGGGCACTGTTATGGGTCGGATTGATCTGTCCGATTTAGATGTCGAGAGAATCGGCAGTCAGGTCAAACAGGTGCAGTCGCAGTTGGTTAATCAGGGTGATCAGCTGGCGCGTCAGTTTGACAACAATAAGCCCCGCTATAGCCTTGTGAGAGCGGATGTTGAGGCCTACTTATTCAACCTTTATCCCTGGCAGACACAACCGGAGGCAATGCAGACTCAGTTTCGTGAGCTGTTACACGATGTTGATGCCGATCCACATGCTCTTCGTCAGGAGGTCGCAGCCTTAAGCCGCTCTGATTTTGAATCACTACTGGAGTCTCGCGGTGTTTTAACGCCGGATGAAACAGCTCGAATAGCTTCGCAGCTGGAGCAGGTGCGGATTGAAGTGCTCGAAGAAGTTACAGATATTGATCGCTTTGCTAAAGCGAAAGCGCTGACAACAAAGGTGCAAACCTTCTTTCAAATGACCCCTAAGGCAGAACTGATGTCGAATATGGGCGATCGCGCTTTTAAATCTTTAGTTGAAGACGAAGCTGCTGGCTACGAAGACCTGCAAGTGCGATTTACAGAGTTAGGATACGACCCCTTTATGTCGCTGTTGAGAACGCGTGGTGACCTAAATGCAGCCGAAATGGAGGAAATTGCAAATCGCTATGACCGTTTGCTGAAAGAAGTGTTGGCGGATTCTCATAGCCTTCAAGATGCCGCTAAAACGCGTATTGAAAACCAGTGGCAGCAGCTACGGGACTACTTGCAAAACACAGACAGAGCTGAATTAAGCCCCGAGGGAATCAAAGCCGATCTGACAGTGTTGATGCAGGAACCCGATGCCGGCATTCAGCGCCTGCGACAGCGTTTAGCAAAGTTTGACCGTGAAACTCTAATTCAACTGTTGAATCAACGGCATGACTTGGATGAACGTGAAATTCGTCGAATTGTCAGCGATGTCGAGCGTAATTGGTACCAGGCTATCAATGCTCCTGCGGCGCTGTCAGCGCAAGCCAAGGCCAAATATAACGAGGCAACCCGAGCCTTAGAAAGTTATCTGCGTCGTACGGGCAAGCCCGAGCTGAATCCGGAGGGAATTAAGCATGATTTGCAGATGTTAATAGACGATCCCAAAGTCGGGATGCAGGCAATGCGCGATCGCCTGGCCCAAATGGATAGAGATACTCTGGTGCAATTACTCAGTCAGCGCGATGATTTAAGCGAAGCTGAAGTCAATCAAATCATTGACGACATATTGCAAACTATCCGCGACATTTTGAAAGCACCTCAGCGATTAGCTCGACGCGCCCAGCAGCAGGTCGTATCTTTCGAACAGTCATTAGAAGATTACTTGCGCCATACTGACAAAGCCGCCCTTAACCCTGACGGTATTAAGCGCGATCTGCAGCTCCTGCTGAATGATCCCAAACAAGGCGGCCAGCGACTCCAGGATCGATTAACCGCGATCGACCGTGATACCGTTGTTGCGCTGATTGCCCAGCGTCAAGATATGACTCGAGAAGAAGCAGCGGCAGCAGTTGATCAGGTGCTCTCTGTGCGGGACCAAATTCTGAATCAAATTCAAAAAGTGCAGCTGCGTGTGCAGAATCTAATCAATCGCATCCTTAATCGTATTCGTGCCTATCTAAATTCTCTAGAGCGACCTGAGTTGGCTTATGAAGGTATTCGACGCGATCTCCGCAAACTATTTGATGATCCACAAACTGGATTTGAAGCTCTGAAATATCGTTTCTCACAGTTCGATCGCAATACGCTAGTCGCTATTGTCAGCTCCCACGACAATATTTCTGAAGCCGACGCTCATCGAGTCATAGACCAGATTGAGTCTGTCCGCGACAGCGCGCTGCAAAAAGCAGAGCGCCTGGAACGAGAGGTCGAAAGCCGAGTGCAGGCGCTGAAGCAGCAGGCTAATCAGCAAATCGAGGAAACCCGTAAAGCGGCTGAGATAGCTGCTTGGTGGATCTTTGGCACGGCCACCATCTCGGCCATAGCCTCAGCGATTGGCGGCAGCATAGCTGTTCTAGGCTAACTTTGGGTAAGTCAGGACTCATTTCAGCCCCTTGATCGTCAAATACTGGATAAAGCGGATTCAACAGTTCCCAGTTTTTGAGAATTCAAGGGGCCGCCCGCGTGAGCTCTACAATTGTCTTTCAACAAGAGCAGGAAGTTACCTCAACCAGAGGGCGTTCCTGCTCTTTCTGTATATTTAGCTTTCATCTATCTTTTGACATATCCTTTCGCTCGAAGCTTCAAACTTAAGACCGTTATAAAATTTTAATATTTGCTCAATAATGATGTAAGTCAAACTAAATTTGATTTTTAACGGCTACAGGATTTACAGCCGTAAATTTTTCAAAAGCATCACAGTTAGCACAACTTTTAGCTGAACTCTAGCTAGAACTTGTTGCTAATAGTCAGCTTTTACTTAGAGAAAACATGAGCGATATAAACTTTCAGGTTCCAACTCGCGGTCAGCTTGAACGCAAGCTGTCACAACAAATTCAAAAGCTATATCGAAATAAGTTAGATCACGCCACTGGAAAGGTCAGTTGCCAACTTTTTAAGGATAAGCTGGTTATTGTTATCGAAGATGCCCTTACTCAGCCAGAGCAATTGCTGCTTGAAGCGGAAAAAGATAAAGATCTGGTTGAGCAGGTCAGAACTGATTTGGAAACTGCCATGCATCCTATGATGACTAAGCTGGTCGAGGAAGTTCTTGACCGTAAGGTTTCTGACCTGATTAGCGATACTACGCTTAACACAGGGCGCTCAGGCATTATTTTCATGATGTCGGAGACCAAGTGAATACTTTGCACAAATAGATGACTATCGCAGTTAGCCGTCGCAATATAACAACGAGGAAAAACATAATAATAAGAACTAATTGAGCGCTGCAGATAAGAGCTCTAAAAAACTAATCTAAAGCGTAATTAATTACCAGATAAAATTATATTTAATCTCACCCTAATCTATTAATTACTGGTTTATTTAAATGGGGCTTTTTGCTCGTAAGCTTAGCAATACTCAAATAGATACAAGCATTACTAAGCTTACGAGTAAAGTTTTGCCATGGTTTAAAACTATCGCTTGAGAATAATCCAAACAGCGTGAATAATGCCGGGAATGTAGCCCAAAAGCGTCAGCACAAGGTTGATCCAAAATTGAGTTCGAAATCCGACTTGTAAAAAGACGCCAAGTGGGGGCAAAAATATAGCAAAAATGAGTCTTAATAAATCCATCATTTTCCTCTGAAATCTAAGATAAAATTGCCATTTTTTTGCGAAAATAGCATCTACCACGAGTCGTAAGTGAGAAAAGCTACTTACAGTAAGAACCTAACCGAATGAAGCATTGTCAAGTAGACACAACATCAGAAACCAAACTATATCCTATGGATGGTCATCAATCCCGTCTTAAGAAAGGAGACTCTGAACACTCCTTGCAGCAAGATAAAAACATTTAGATTTTGCTGCAACTCTTTATATTGTGGAGAAAGTCTCTAATAGGCTAATTAAACAGGCTGGTTTACGGTACGTCCACGACCGAATGCCGGGGATTCGACGCCAGAGGGCCGGACGTGGATTCAGTTATTTTGATGTAGAGGGGCAGCGCATTCAGGACAGAAAACAGCGCGATCGCCTTAAACAGTTGGCGATTCCCCCTTCTTGGCAAAACGTCTGGATTTGTCCCTTCGAGAATGGTCATCTTTTGGCAACTGGTCGAGATGTGAAAGGACGCAAGCAGTATCGTTACCATCTCGAATGGCGCAAAATTCGTAGTCAAGTCAAGTTTGACCGGATGATTGCTTTTGGCCAAGTTTTACCAAAAATTCGTCAGCAGACCAATACACATCTCAATCAATCAGGATTGTCTCGCGAGAAAGTATTAGCATTAGTGGTGCAACTGCTAGAAAACACATTAATTCGAGTGGGCAATGTGGCCTATGCTCGCAACAACCAGTCCTACGGTTTAACGACTTTACGTACGCGCCATGTGGATATCCATGGTCATCAAGTTGAATTTGAATTTACCGGCAAAAGCGGTGTTGAGCATCATATTGAATTACAAGACAAGCGCCTCGTTTCTATCATCAAGCGATGCTGTGAAATTCCCGGATATACTATTTTTCAGTATCTAGATGAAAGCGGTCAGCGTCATCAGGTCGATTCTGGCGATGTCAACGATTACCTACAAGAGATTACGAACGAAGACTTTACTGCAAAAGAGTTTCGCACATGGGCTGGTACAGTTTTGATGGCTCAAGAACTACGTAATTTAGCGATCGCGCAGTCAGATATCAAGGCCCAACAGCACATAGTTGAGGCGACCAAAGCAGTCGCCAAACAGCTCGGTAATCGTCCCGCCACCTGCCGAAAATATTATGTTCATCCCAAAGTTCCGGAAGCTCATTTAGCCGGTGAACTTATACCAACATTACAGTCGGCTCAGCAGTTGTCAGAGTATTTGGAAGCACACGAATGCGCCGTGTTAGAACTGTTGACTTCGTGATTGACTTCGTGAAAATATTTGTTGACTTGGTTCTTACGTTAAAGCAAGAGAACCCGTTAACCTACAATCTCGGCTTAAAGAAGCATCTCGGATTTAAAGATTCATCAGTGGGAATATGGAAGATCTACCCTGGAATAGAGGTGCTTGCAGTCTGAAGATTTTATCATCTTAATAACAAGATTATAGATAAAGTTTAGGAGAGACAATATGTTGCCTATTTTGTTGTCTGGTCTAGTAACAGCTTTGAGCCTTTTGGTCGTTGACTTGATTGTTCCTGGAGTTGAATTGGATACTGTGATGGCAGCCGTCATTGCTGCTGCGTCTATCGGTGTTGTTAACGCTTTGGTCAAACCGGTTATTAGCATTTTGTCTCTACCAGCATCTATTGTTTCGTTAGGTGCCTTCTCATTAGTGGTTAATGGCCTGTGTTTTTGGCTAGCATCTCTCTTTGTTTCGGGGTTTCGGGTACAGGGGATTATTGGTTTTTTCATAGGTCCAGTTGTCTTATCCTTTGTGGGGACTTTTCTGACCAAATATTTGAGTGATAGATATCCTCAGCTCATGGGCACTTCCACTAATGAATTGGAAGGAAATTCTGACTCAGTTGCCACAGAGAATTGAATTTACGAAACATATTTTTCATTAAGGAATCTGCGAGCAGTCGTCCCTGTTCGCAGATTTTTCATGTCATACTTTGATCGCTTCATTATTTAAGTTTCATGATAAAAACTATCGAGCATCTCCTGGCAGAGCCATTTGTAACATTTGCAATTCTATTGGCCGTGACGCTATCGGTGCCGGTTCTGTTCGAGCGTTTGCGTTTGCCTGGGCTGGTGGGCCTGTTAGCAGCCGGCATCATTCTGGGGCCTCATAGCCTGCAGGTATTAAATCCAGAAGATCCCATCATTCAGTTACTGTCAGATGTTGGGCTGCTGTATTTGATGTTTGTAGCCGGCTTGGAAATTGATATGCAACAGTTTCAAAAGATGAAATACCGTTCGGCTGGTTTTGGCAGCTTGACGTTTTTCTTGCCTTTGATGGCCGGTACTGCTATTGGATATTTCAACGATTTTTCTTGGGCAAGTTCAATCCTAATAGGATCTCTAATTGCCTCCCATAGTTTGTTAACCTACCCTATTTTGAGTCAGTTTGGAGTCACCCGCAATAAGGCTGTTATCACAGGATTGGGAGCTACGATTTTTACTGATATCGGGGCGTTAATTGTATTGGCTGTCTGTGTCAGCGTTGGCGAGGGGGATTTCAGCACAGGCCGTCTTTTAGGGTTATTGATCGGATTAGGCATATATGCGATCGCAATTTTAGTGGGATTCAACCGCCTTGGCCAAATCTTTTTGCGACGTTCGGACAATAACCAGGGCAATCAGTTCTTATTTATCTTGCTCGTTATTTTTATTGCTGCCTTTGGCGCTGAAGTCATTGGTGTCGAGAAAATCGTGGGTGCTTTTTTAGCGGGTTTAGCAGTTAATGAAGTTGTCGGCAATTGTCCAGTCAAAGAAAAAATTGTCTTTGTGGGCACCGTGCTTTTTATCCCCATCTTTTTTGTTGATATTGGCCTGCTGATTGACGTTCCTGCATTTTTTAGTAGCCCACAGGCACTGCGCTTTGCGGCAATTATTACCGTTGCGCTTTTGCTGAGCAAATTTTTGGCGACGGTCTTAGCTAAGTTTTTATACCGCTATGACCTCAAAGAAATGTGGACGATGTGGGGAATGACACTGCCACAAGTGGCGACGACACTAGCCGCTGCCCTGGTCGGTAATCGAGCTGGCCTAATCAATGAAGACGTGCTTAATAGCGTTGTCGTCATGATGCTAATCACGTCTGTTTTAGGTCCGGTTTTAGTTCGACAAACTGCTAAAAAGTTACCTTTGCAAGATGAACCGTTGCCCGTCGAAGAATCGGACAAATGGATTTTATCACCCAAGCTGCAGTCTTTTACTGTGTTGGTACCGGTCCATAATCCACACACTGAACCATATTTAATCGAGTTGGCAGCTCTGATTGCTAAGGAGAAAGATGGGGTAGTGAAGCCGCTGGCGATCGCCAATGCCCAAGCGCAAATGGACTCCCCTCGAATGAACAGCCTGTTTGCTGAGAGCGAAGCACTGCTGCAAAAAGCAGTGGATATTGGTCAAGCGATGGAAATATCCATAGAGCCCCTATTACGCATTGACCGAAAAGTTACGGAAGGGATTAATCACGTGGCCAAAGAGCAAAGAGCTCAACTGGTCATTATGGGTTTAGGCCATTATTCCGGCTTTAAAGAACGCCTTTTTGGTAATTTAATTGATGATGTTTTGTGGGCTTCCCATTGCCCCGTGGCGATTACTCAGCTGCATCAATCGCCAAAACTTATCCGCTCGATTTTAGTTCCGGTCAAGCGGTTTACGGCGTCGGAAATTCATAAGGTGCAGCTAGCGATCGCCCTCGCTCAGCATCGTGAAGTCACGGTCACTATTCTGCACATTACATCGACCTCTCCTTCGCCAAAAGAGGAAGAGAGGCTGAAGGAAAAAATGCTCAAGTTAACCTGCGACAATATCAAAAACGATGTTGAAGTGGTTACTCAGGTCATTTATCGAAGTAATATCGCCCGAGCTATTTTGCAGGAATCTAAATCCCATGAATTAATGATTATGCGTACCCGACGACGTCGAACGAATGCTGGCGGCTTGGCAATTGGCAATGTATCGAGCCGAATTATTCCTCAGCTAAAATGCTCCCTGATTTTATTAGGAGAGCCGAATGCCGCGACAGCTTCTTCTTATGCTCCCATCAGTCAGCCGGAGTCTTTGGCTCATAGCTCAGCTGGCTAATCTTTAGCGATTGGGTTTTGCTGGTGGTAGCGGTTTAGTTCCCAATCACACATGCCCAGACCTTCAAGGTTGATGACAAGCTTGCGAACTCTTGGATTGGGTGGTGAGAACGTAGCTGAGCAGGACGTGACAGTTTAAAGTGCGTTTAGGGAGTTTGAGGGCAATCGCGGTTCTCGTTAATGCGGGTTGCCGTGCGCAAAATTTGTCCAGCCAGCATCGCCGCCCCAAAGCCATTGTCAATATTGACGACGCCGATGCCGGTGGCGCAAGAGTTGAGCATCGTCAGCAGGGCCGATACTCCACCAAAATTGGCACCATAGCCGATGCTCGTTGGCACCGCCACAATGGGACAGTCCGAAAAGCCCGCGACGACGCTGGGCAGTGCCCCTTCCATGCCGGCCACCACAATCAGCACGTCAGCTTGGGCGACAACATCGCGATGGCGCAGCAGCCGATGAATGCCCGCGACGCCCACATCCCACAGCCGCAGCACCTCAAAGCCAGACAGTTCAGCCGTGATGGCGGCCTCTTCAGCCACCGGCAGATCGGCGGTGCCCGCGGTCAAAATGCCCATAATGCCCGCATGCTGAGGCCGCAGATTCATTGGCACCAGCGCACAAATTCGCGCGGTCTCAAAATACATGGCCTCCGGTAGGGCCTGCCGAATCTGCTGCGCCACCGCTGGCTCAATGCGGGTCGCCATAACCACCGGGGCGCGATCGCGCATCGCCCGCATAATCGCCACAATTTGCTCAACTGTTTTGCCGGGCCCCCAAATCACCTCGGGAAAGCCGGTGCGCAGCGATCGATGGTGATCCACTTTGGCAAAATCTTCAACGGGCTCAAATTCCAGATATTTGAGCTTTTCAAACGCCACCTCTGGGCTAACCTGACCCTGGGCAATCGCCTCTAATAATTGTCGTAACGCGGCTGGCTGTGTCACTCAACATCCTTGACCAAAACCCTTTTAGCGTATCGCGATGGCGGGAAAATTGGCCGGAGGATGGACAGAGCTTGGAGCGAAAGCCCACGGTTTAATTTGTCCTCCAATTTGTCCTCCCAATCAGCCCGCCCGTCGGTCTTGATTTACCGCAGTTGTAGTCGCTGGAGACGCAAAGCGTTGGTGATGACGGAGACAGAGCTAAGCGCCATGGCGGCTCCGGCAATGATGGGATTGAGCAGCCAGCCCGTCACCGGATACAGCACGCCAGCGGCAATGGGAATGCCAATCGCATTGTAAATAAAAGCAAAAAAGAGGTTTTGGCGAATGTTCTGTAGGGTGGCGCGGCTAAGCTGAATGGCGGTCACGATGCCGTGCAAGTCACCGGCAATTAGGGTGATGTCGCTGGCGGCGATCGCCACATCCGTGCCGGTCCCGATGGCAATACCAACGTCAGCCTGGGCCAAAGCCGGAGCGTCGTTGATGCCATCACCGACCATAGCGACAATTTTGCCGGTCTGCTGCAGCGCTGTAATCTGCTCGGCCTTTTGGTGAGGACGCACCTCGGCCAAGACCTGCCGAATGCCGACCTGTTGCGCCAGGGCCTCGGCGGCATAGCGATTGTCACCAGTGAGCATAAGGACTTCTAAGCCCATTTTCTGTAGGCGCTCGATGGCTCTGGGGGCGTTGGGTTTGAGGGGGTCGGCGATCGCCAGCAGCCCAGCGATTTGACCATCGACGGCAATTAGGGCAGTGGTCTTGGCTTGGCTGGCCAAAGCGGTTTCACGGGCCGACAACGACTTGATATCGATGCCCAACTCCTGCAGCCAGCGCGGGGTGCCAATTTGCAGGAGCCGGCCATCAACGTAGCCCTGTACTCCGCGCCCCGCGATCGCCTGAAAATTTGAGACCGGGGGCAGTGCCGCTACCGTGATTTCCTGGCGGCGCGCGTAGTCTAAAATCGCCTCTGCCAGCGGATGTTCGGAACTTTGTTCCACCGCAGCAATCAGCCGCAGCAGCTGCAGCTCATGTTGGTTAGCGGTTCCTCCCGCGGCAACGAAATCAGTCACGGCAGGCTTGCCGGTGGTCAGGGTGCCGGTCTTGTCCAGCACCAAAGTCGTGACGCGGTGGACCCGCTCCAAGCTGTCGCCGCCGCGAATCAGAATGCCGTTTTCCGCCCCCTTGCCAGTGCCCACCATGATTGAGGTGGGAGTCGCCAAGCCCAACGCACAGGGACAGGCAATAATCAACACGCTGACGGTAGCAATTAGGGCTAAGGTCACATTGCCGGTGCTAACCAGCCAGGCCGCAAAAGTTACGAGAGCGATCGCTATCACCATCGGGACAAACCAGCCCGTAACGCGATCGGCCAAATTTTGAATCGGCGCTTTAGAATTTTGAGCGGCCTGTACAAGCTGCACGATTTGAGCCAACAGGGTATCTTTGCCGACCCGCGCTGCTCGAAACTGAAAGCTCCCGGTCTTATTAATCGTGGCGCCCACCACCTCATCGCCGGGGACTTTGGTAACGGGCAGCGGTTCTCCGGTGACCATCGATTCGTCCACGGTGGACTTGCCGCCTATGACTGTGCCATCAACGGGAATTTTTTCTCCCGGACGCACCACCACCACGTCACCCACGACCACAGACTGCACGGGAATGTCTACAGGATTCCCCTGGCGCAGCACCCGCGCCGTTTTGGCTTGCAGGCCCATAAGCTGACGAATGGCGGCAAAAGTTTGTTTTTTGGCGCGCTGCTCTAGCCACCGTCCCAGCAGCAGCAGCGTAATAATGACGACGGCGGCTTCGTAGTAAACGGCAACTTCAAGACCTTGGGCCGTCACCAAGCCGGGCGCAAGGGTGACCACTAATGAATAGAGGTAGGCGGCGCCCGTGCCCAAGGCCACCAGCGTATTCATGTTGACCGATCGCCGCCGCCAGCTCTGCCAAGCATCGACAAAAAAGCTCCGACCGCACCAGCCCATTACGGGAGTCGCCAGCGCCCACTGCATCCAGGGATGATGCAGCCAACCAGGAATCCACGCGATTGATACGCCAGTCATCATCGGCAGTGTCCCCACGATGAGAATGGTGCTGATTAGGCTGCCAAAAATAACTTTGCGATATAGCGCCTGAGCGTAAGCGTTTTTCTTGGGTGTGTCGTCGAGGATTTCGGTGTTGAATTCGGCAGTGGGGGTGGCGCGGTAGCCAATCTCAGCGATCGCTTGCCGAATCGCCTGCAAGTTAGTCAGCGCCTGGTTAAATTCGACTGTGGCCTGCTCAGTGCCAAAGTTAACGCTGCCTTTCACCACCCCGTCCATCTGCTGCAGCGCTGTCTCTAAGCTGCGGGCACAGCCTGCGCAGGTCATTCCCTCAATGAGTAAATTCTGTTGCATGACTCCACAGCCGGTGCGATCGCGCCAGTCTCTAACAAACGCTTCTATGCTAAACACTCCAGTAAACTAGAGATTCAACACTTCAGTCCGAATACGGTGAAAACTGATAATTCAATGGGTACAAGCATCTGGCACGCGATTTATAGCACCCCAAAAATCAGCATTTTTTTGGCAGCGCGTGAAACACGTCAACCGAAAAATTCACCCAGAATAACTGGCTGAGCCATGGCCGAAACTTGGTCAAACTTGCTCGCCTCTGAGGTCCAGCGATTTTCTGAGAACTTGACCAAGAGTCAGTCGGATTGGGTAATTTGGCGATAGCGTCGTCGAGCTCGCCGAATCAGCGGTAGTCCCACAACATAGCTAAGCGCTCCAAAGGCTAATCCCATTACAAAGCTTCCTAGCATCAAGGCAACACCAACGTCAGTGCTGGTTTCTAACAGGGTTTTCAGTGATTCCACATCGCTGAACAAATTGACGGGTCGGCGACCTAAAATCCAGCAGCCCAAGCGATAGTTGAAGGCATAGATGGGCAAATAGGTGAGGGGATTGCTAATCCAAGTGCCGGCGGCAGCCATAAGCGGATTGCCTTTGATGCGCAGGGCAATCGCAATGCCCATGACCGTCTGCAGGCCAAATAGGGGAAACATACCGGCAAAAACCCCGGCAGCCAGACCACGTGCCAACTCTTTAGGATGGCCGCGTAGCCGAATGAATTTTAGATAGATAAAGCGCACCCGCCGTTTTAGCCGGGTTCCCCACGGGCGGGGCGGTTGGGACGGAGAGGGAGCCTTAGCTGGAATGGACACTGAAAGTTGATCAGATGACACTGTGGAACGCACGACGTGTGACTCGAAAACCCTAAAAAAGCATTAAGCCATCTTTATTCTAAGGTCTTGGTCTGGCGGGTGAGGGGTAAAAATGCGGATTTATCAATGCTTCATACCAATTTGGAATTTGGAATTGACAATTTTAACCGGATAAACATAAATGCTGATTGCCTTACGACGTATAGATCTGTCGCCTTGTTGCTGGAATTGGAACTCAGCATTTTGTTGACCATAGTGGGCGCATGGTGGTTTACGCGATCGCGGTGGGTAATATCAAGACACTTATGATTTAGCAGCGGTGCCCATAGCCTTGAACGCTAATTGAAATTAGGTGCATCTAGGAAACGAGCGCTTTGCAGCCAGCCTTGCAACTTTAAAGCATGGATATCGCCAAAATTTGGACTAGTTAGTACAAATTCATCCAGCTTGCGATCGCTGTCGCTGACAAAGTTTAGGCCGGAGTTTGTCAAAGTCAGTAGATCAAACTTTCCGTTACTTTGCCAAATCACCCTATCATCGTCCGTTCGTCAAGTTGTCATTTCTGAAACAGACCGATAGCATTGAAGTAGGTTACAAAAATTAACAATTGTTTGAAGCTGTGCTTCAAGTTCCGTTCTTCATTGGTGGACTAAGCTTATGCCCTACTCCCTAGAAACCACTCGCATTTTGACTGCTGAACCGCTGGTGTCTTCTTTTTTTCAGGCATCAGAGGGCGATTGGTGTTCTCGTCGCCGTTACTACACGCTGAAAAATGGTGACGTGCAGGAAGTCGTAAGCTACATCAGTATTCGATTTTTGGAAGCTGGCAGTGAAGAGTTACAGAGGCTTCATGACCTTCACGAATTGCCGGAGCAGACATCGCTGATTTGCGGTGCTCAAGTCAGTTGGGAAAGCGACTACATTCACACTGACAAGAAGCCGGTTGAAGGTTCAACGCTATTTGGAGTTCACGATACAACGCTGTATCGCGATCGCGGCTTTGCGACCTCTAAACCAGTGACAGCTGATTTCGTGTTTCGTGACCCTCGCACGATGGTGCTTAAGACGGCCTACAGCGGCTCCAGTTTTGAAGAGGAAATTAAGATGATTGGCGATGCAACTCGCACCCGGCAAACGATTATTTCTCGGGCTGGCGAAGAAATTATGATTGGTCAATATCTTGAGCAACGACGTTAGGTGTTTGCTCTCTCAGCTGTTGACGTTGTGGATTTTCTGGCGACAAGACAGCGCGTCATGAAGCTGTAAGCGAAGCTTCCGAACGTTGCTGAACCCGCAATGGTTAGTCAATTTTCAACTTTCGGGTTAATTGGAACGCAGTTAAATCCAATGGTGCCTGCCCATCGTCGAGTCTGCGATCGTTCCAGCGTAGCCGTGTCTGAAAGAGTTTACCCAGGCTACGCTGACCTCAACTCTAAGGCTGACAAAATACTGGTTTAGAAGACTAAAGCAACATCCCAGCATCCGGTTTCTCAATTAACACCACGAAGGATGTACTTACTGTGAGAAGCCGGATACTTATTGACAAGAGAGATCACTCACCAGCAACTGACATGGGCTTTAGGGCAGACATGGTTGATAACTCGGGAGCTGCCGCTGCTCCTTCGTCTACTGGATTGCGGGCCTGAATCAGCGCAATCGCTCGACTGACCTGCTCGGGAAAAATTACCACCAGCGCATCTTCGGGGGCATTGTTCAAAGCTGACTCAATCGCCGTGATTTCGTCCAGTTCCATGCGGCAAGACATAAGCGGTTCTGCCGCTTGTTGAATGCCCTGAATTACCAGATCCGCAGCTTCACCAGCAGGACGTCCGCGCTTGTCGTCGTCTTCTTTCACGATGATTTGATCAAAGAACGATGCCGATAGCTGACCCAATCCAATCAAGTCTTCATCGCGGCGATCGCCAGGGCCGCCAACCACGCCAATGGTGAGACCTGACCAGTTTTTGACAAAGCTACCCACGGCCTGGTAGCCAGCTGGGTTGTGCGCATAGTCCACCAGCACGTGGTAGCGTCCCAAGTTGAACAAATTCATGCGGCCCGGAGCTTGCTGAGCCGAAGCTTCAAAGCTGCGCAGGGCAGCCCGAATTTGCTCAATCTTGATGCCCTGTACATAGGCGGCTAGGCTGGCGGCCAGGGCGTTGGCAATCATAAAGGATGCTCGTCCTCCGAGAGTTACCGGCACCTGCTTCACATCTTCAATGCGATATACCCAGTCTTGCTGCAGAATTGCCAAGTAACCGTCGTCGTAAACCGCCGCAATGCCGCCTGCTCGAACGTGATTCTGCACAATCGGATTTTGGGCATCCATGGAAAAATAGGCCACTTTGCCCACAACCTTCTCGGCCATCGCTGCGACTCGCTCATCATCAGCATTCAGCACTGCATAGCCGTCTGGATGTACCGCTTCCGCAATAACGCCCTTGACCCGAGCCATCTGATCAATGGTGTTGATATCACCCAAACCTAAGTGGTCTGCGGCTACGTTCAACACCACTCCCACGTCACAGTAGGGAAAAGCTAGCCCCGATCGCAGAATGCCGCCGCGAGCTGTTTCTAGCACGGCAATATCAACGATGGGATCACGCAGAATCACTTGGGCACTTTGCGGACCGGTTGTATCGCCCTGTTCGATCAGGCGATCGCTAATGTAAATGCCATCCGTTGTGGTGAAACCGACCGCATCGTAAACCTGCTTGGCAATGTGGGCGATCAAGCGCGTCGTGGTAGTTTTGCCATTGGTACCGGTAACAGCCACTACCGGTATCCGAGTTGGCGTTCCCGGCGGAAATAGCATTTGTAAAATCGGCGCTGCAACATTACGGGCAATGCCTTCACTCGGCGCTAGGTGCATCCGCAACCCGGGTGCGGCATTTACCTCGACAATGACGCCATCGGCCTCCCGCAGCGGCTTGGCAATGTCGGTGGTAATGACATCGATCCCGGCAATGTCCAAATCGATAATGCGGGAAACGCGCTCCGCCAGCCACACAGTGTCGGGATGAATATCATCGGTGCGGTCAATCGCCGTGCCGCCAGTGCTCAAGTTTGCCGTGGCCCGCAGATAGGCAACTTGTCCCGCCGACAGCACAGTTTCCACGTCGAAGCCTTGGCGTGCCAACATAGCGTCGGTGGCGGCATCAAGCTGAATTTGCGTGAGCACGTTGTCATGGCCATCGCCGCGCCGTGGATCGCGGTTCTCGGTTTCGACTAACTGGGCGATCGTCGCCTCACCATTGCCCACCACATGAGCCGGCACTCGCTCGGCCACCGCCACCACTTGATGGTTCACTACGAGAATGCGGTGGTCGCGTCCAGCATAAAAATGTTCAACAATTACACCGTGGGAAACGTCCTTAGCGCGATCGTAGGCGGCTTCAGCCTCGCGCCAGGAGCGAATATTGATTGTAATGCCACGTCCGTGATTACCGCCCAAAGGCTTAATCACAATGGGATATCCGCCCAGCCGCTCAATCGCGGGCTCCAACTCATCGAACGCATAAATGAGCTGCCCCGCTGGCACTGGCGCTCCCATCTCTGCCAAAATGGCCTTTGTGCGCTCCTTATCACAAGCCAGCTCAACTCCCAGCACGTTACTCGAAGAGGTCAACGCTGCCTGCACTCGCTTCTGATGCTTGCCATAGCCCAGTTGAAATAAGTCGCAGTTTTCCAACTCTAACCAGGGAATGCCGCGAGCTTCTGCCTCTCGGACTAAAGCCTCAGTCGTCGAGCCTAGAGTTGCTTCAGAGCGCAACTGTCGTAAATCTTGCAAATCAATCTGCAGCTCGGCGTCGGGATAGGTGCCAGTATCAATAATGCTTTGGCACAGACGCACGGCAGCCCGAGTGGCATATCGACCCGCCGCCTCATACTGGTATTCAACAACCACCTGATAAACGCCGGCATCTCCGGTTTCCCGAGTGCGGCCAAAACCTACGGGCATACCTGCTATTACCTGCAGTTCTAAAGCCACGTGCTCCACGATATGCCCCATCATGGTGCCCTCGCGCACTCGGCTTAAAAAGCCGCCCCGGCATCCTGGCGAACAAAAATGTTCTTCGAGGCTGGGCAGAACCGCTACCAAACCGTCATAGAAGCCTGTCAGGGTGTCAGAGGGGCGATCAGCTAACTCCTCTAAATCCAGACGTACAACGACTAACTTAGACCGGTAGATGCTCCAATAGTTGGGGCCTCGGAGAGTGCGGGTTTGCAGAATTTTCATAGGCGACAGAAAGTACTTGCGATTTCAAATTAGGGACCCATTGCAGCCTTGTTGACCTGTAGGCAGATGCTGTCCGTGTGCTTTATCAAGCCTCCAGATCAGCTTAGCCATAGAAAACGGGTGCAATTTCTTGACGAATACATTAACGACCCTCAAACCAATCCATAGTAAATTGCTGATGTTGATGAGCAACTGAGTGGCCTAGCTAGACAGCCTTTGGTACGTCATACTGCTATTCAGTGCTAGGCAACTCAAAAAACATTTCAGAGTACACACAGCATTTCGAATCAATCGAATAACTGTATTGAAGAATACAGTATTCACCGATCGCCCAAAAACAGCAAGTAACCTGTTATCACTCTATGACATTCCTTGCGGGCGATATGTGATTTACGTATCAAGGTACTGATAGATTTGACTGACCAATCCCACAACATTTTCTAATCTAATAAGGCGTATTACGTCGGCTCAAAACAGGTTTTCTGAGATGTTCGCGATACTTCGCGAGCCGCCTCAACGTCAGCGATCTCAGACATGAAAAAGCCTGTGCCGGCCAGTCAAACTTTTCATGCAGAAGTCACTTCGATCACAGCAGCCATAACTTTTCATGCAGAAGTCATTTCGATCACAGCAGCCACAATACTGAAGGCCTTAGTGGTCTAAAAGATGGAACTTAATCTCTAAAAATCATGCATTACTCTACTTACTATTAAGTTCAACCGAGCTCACAGCATCTGCTTTTTGACCGATACTCTTGTCATCTGAGCAAATTTTTTTCAGGGAAAATCATAGATTAATACATGGGTAATAGCTCTTTTGGCAATTTGGAAAGAGAATGAGAAATTTGCCTAAACTGAGTCATTGAAATATCACTGCTTCAGAATTTTGCCAAGGGCATCCCATATTAATTAAGTCAACTGATTTTGCCAGAGCCAGGAGAAATGTTGCGGTTGGCAGGGGGCGATCGCACCAGATTATCCTTGACTGCGTCATGCTCATGCTTTTGCTTTAGTCCATGACATATACGACCAACTGGCACTCGAAGGGCGAATAGAAGTTCACCACAATGTCAGCTTTGGGTACTCCCAGTTGGCACCAACTCAATGAGAATGCCGTCTTCGGTACCGCTGTGCCGAAGCGAGATGGCGACAATTGCAATCACAGGTGTGATTGACACGCAGATTGGCGTATGAGTCAAATTCTGCGGCGCATGATGAACGACTTGAAGTTGTTCAACTCAAAGGAGCAGTGAAAGTTATCTCAGTGCAACCTTGCGCAAATGGACCAGCAGTGGGGGCTGGGCAAAGTTAGCCGCTATAAGCCCTCCTGAAAGGTTTCCCTATGGTTTGGTTGAAGTATCAATAAATTTCCGAATCTGCTATTGCCGGTGTTCCATTTGTATGTAGCCCACAGAGAATTGGGGACAGGGGACCAAAATCGGATTCAACTGCGTAAATCCTGAAAAATTTGGCGACAGTTTTAGGCTATTAGCAAATGTCATTATTTTGCTGTACAAGTCTGGCAGCAAAGGTTCTAGCTTTAGATTAGTCGCGTTGCAGTGGTTACGATAATGCTTGTCTTGCAAGGTTTCTAGCCTGGGGCTGATGACAGATCCCAGAGACTGGCCGCTAGGATTAGGTGGTAAAAATTGGATGCAAAGATTCATGGGCGATCGCCACATACTAATTACTGGAGGCACTGGTGGGCTAGGGAAAGGCGTCACCGCGGTAGCCTTAGCTCAGGGAGCAAAGCTGACGGTTCCTTATACAAGTTCTGGCAGTATGGAGAAACTGAAGAGTGAACTTTCGGCGGAGCAGATAGAACGGGTGAACTTTGTTTCTGCTGATTTGAGCGATGAAGCAGCAGTCATTTCACTGGTAGAAAACCACGATTACCTTGATGCCACGATTCATTTAGTTGGTGGCTTTGCGATGGGAGCAACCCCAGATTTCAGCTACGCCGAATGGCGGAAGCAATTGGACCTCAACTTGAATACCGCTTTTTTGGTTTGCAAGCACAGCCTCAAAAAGATGCTCAAGCAAGACTATGGCCGCATCGTTACGGTGGGCGCCCGGGGCGCAGTGCGACCATCTGGACAACTGGCAGCTTACTGCGCTGCAAAAGCGGGTGTAGTAGCGCTCACTAAAGCGATCGCTGATGAGGCCAAAGATACAGGAGTCACTGCCAATGTGGTGCTTCCCAGCACCATCGATACTCCCGCCAATCGAGAGGCGATGGGTACCGAACAGACCGATCAATGGGTTACACCTCAATCCTTGGGCGAAGTGATTTGCTTTTTGGCCTCTGATGCAGCCAAAGATGTTCGCGGCGCCGCGGTGCCGGTCTATGGTCAAACTTAGTGCTTGTCGTCTGATGCGGACAACCCCGTGCCAAGACAGAGAACTCAATTTCAACTATGTTGAGCAGCTAGCCGATTTGGCGATGTAGTAAAACTGAAAGCGATGCGCGAGATCAAAGGCTTTCTGCGGTGACAGGTTTTCGTAGAAAGCACTGATATTGTGAGCATTGGAGATTTCCCGTGCCGAGCGAATTTTGCGAGCTTGTGAATACAAAGCGGCTAACGCTTGACGGGCTTAGCGTGTCCTCCTTTGCTCGCGCTTTCAACTGCTCTTTATGCAACAGATCGGTCCTGTGCCCAGTAGCGTTTTCGATCTACATGAGACCATTTCGATCTACTGAGACCCCATGGATGACATGCTGAGCTACAGCGTGTATCGGAAACAGGATCATTTTATGTCGTGCTGATGGGCACCTGGTATGCCACAAAGCTCTTGATGCGGTTGATTAAGTCCTTGCAAAAGGTCTACTATTGCTCCCTAAAAGCGAATCGCCACGTCGATGATTCCGGAGGGCAACGAGCCTATCAGCGCATTGATAGTTTGAGTTGGGACGAGGATGAACTCCAGTCGGGCAAACGTTTGAAAATCAAATGCTTCCCTCAAGACCATAGGGTGCAGTATTTCCAGGCTGCGGTGTCTACACACCGCACGGACTTTGTTGTCACCAACGAGCCAACTGCAATCACCCCAGAAGACGCACAACAGGCGTGTGGCTTCTAGTGGAAAATTGAGCAGCTGCACCGCGAAGGCAAACAGGTGACCGGGCTAAAGTCCTATCAATGCCGTAAAGCTCGGATTCAGCGCAATCATATTAGTGGTGCCTTCTTGGTATGGGTTTGGCTCAATGAGTTGACCTAACCGATGGGGCAAACGCTCTACCAACTCAAGCATGGACTACTCGACCACTATCCCTGCCAACAACCCAAGCGCCCTTCCCTAAAAATGACTGCTGCGTAAGTCCTATTTAGATAGAATCCCACGCTAACTACTGAAAGCTGCTTGATTCCAGGCCTATAGCCTCTTAAATTCTATCTGTTTTTAATCTGAAACTTTTGTACAGATCAAGTATTCAGAAATAATTATCCTTTTTTGAAGATAGCGGAATTCCGATCATATTCAAGGCGGCATGATAGGATTTTATATCCGATATTAGCTATCAACTCTTCATGAATAAGCATATTAGAAAGCTTATCATTTCGCGACAGAATCGATAAAATCAGATGCTCTTTTGCCCAGCCGAGAGTCCCTAGGGATATTTTTGCTCTTCCATGTCCGTAACTCGATGGCTCAGAGTGGGCAAAAGCTTGAATGTTTTTAGATGTCTGACTGCGATTTCATTCCTGATAGAAAAGCATCCCAATTTAAATCTGTTGATATTTCGGAAAATCTTCTAGAATAAAATTTCTTCGAATTCAGTACGATTTTTAGAGAACGTAGCGATACTTTTATGAATTAGAGCTAAACTATCCTTTACCTTGTCGAGTGTGCCTGCCAGCTATGCAAACAGCTCAAACAAATTCATCTGTCAATGACGTACTAGGCCAAGCGCGCCAAGGTAGCGTAGCTGCGATTATTCAAATCCTAAATGAGCAGTTGGCGGACTCACAAATTCGCACTCGCGCCATTTTGGCTGATGGAATCTTGCAACTGTTGTGCGAAGCCCCCACCGTTGAACAGCTTGAGCAGAATCAGGTCGTTAGCCGTGTGCAAACAATTCTGGAAGATATTTCTCCCAAAAATATTCGTAGAGTCAATATTAATAGCCGCATTGTGCGCGAGCAGCAGCTGCTTTGGTTTGAAGAAATTACCCGTGACCCAGAAAATCAACTGCTTTGGTCTGAGTTGATTAAGCTGCAGCAACCTAATCCCATTGCTCGATGGTGGCGCGATCTTCAGCAACCGAGAACTCGTAATGAAATTATTGTCTCGGACAAAAAGAAGCAGCGGCTCCGGCAAAAGTATTTTGCCAGGGGACTTGTGGGCGGGGCTAGTTTGTGTGTATTGCTGCTGCTGTTGGGCTGGGTACTCAAGCATCGCTTGGAGATTTCTTGGGCACAGACTGACGATCGCAGTGAATCGGTCGCAACATCTAGTGAAACCAGTGCGCCGCCGGTTCAAGATGATTTTGTTCAGGCCGTGCGCATTGCTCAACAGGCCGTGGCAGATGGACAAAATGCGGATACACCAGCGGCATGGTTAGATTTGGCGGCGCGGTGGCAGCGAGCCGCTGATTTAATGGCCGAGGTCTCTCCTGACAGTGAAAATTACTCGGTGGCCCAAGATCGAGTATTGGCGTATCAGCAAAACAGCGACCAAGCGCTCGATAAAGCCGAAAATCTGCAGCGTCGTCTCAATGCGACCGATGATGCTGGATCCGACGCCGCCGAGGCTGATGAGTAGGTGACAGCGCCGCTCAATGCGGCGATCGCACAACATTCGTCATCCATGATAAATAAGGCTGACTTCCGCGCTGAATGGGCAGAGCTAAAATTTCAGGGACATCGTAAGGATGTAAGGTTTGCAGAGTGCTTTCAATTTCAGCAAATAGCGCCAGGTCAGTTTTGATGACCAACTGCCACTCAGCAGCTTCTTCAAGTTTGCCTTCCCAGGTATAGACCGAATGGATGGGGTAAAGATTGACACAGGCCGCAAGGCGATCGCTGACCAGTGCCTTGGCAATTTCTTGGGCCAGTGTCTGCGTGTTAACGGTCACTAAAACGACGCCATGGTTCGTCACAACCAGTTGCCTCCAGCGATAAATACTCTCCCTATTCGTAAAGATACGCGTTAAAGACAACATCGCAATGGTCTTAACCCGTGAAGATCATTGTGATAATCACCTTGGTTAAGGGTAATAACGCATCAGAGCTGCTATTAACAGTCCAGTCACACACGTTTTCAGAAGCCCTAAAGCGAATGAATAATCAACATAAAGAGCTGTCATTATTTGATGATGAAATCTTTGTATTGAAAGCCAATCAGACCTAGATATTTTTCTAGAGGGGGATTGGTGATGCTTGTCCACAAAGCATTCTGACTTTGATTCATGACCTGCTCAAGAATCTGAAATTATTTCGCTGCAGCCTTGCAAGCTACCCCGTGCCAGCCCTTAAGTTTGATGAGTGGCTAGTTTTGCTTGGCGCTGTTGTCCTATGCGCTCCCAAAAGAAACCAGCGACATTGGCAACTTGTGACAAAAACATCAATCCTGCCACTGGAATGGCTTTATATACTGGCAGTCGATGCAGGGGATAGGTTAATAATTGCCAATAAAACGACAATTTTTCAACCTTAATAGTGTCTTCCGTACGATGGGCGCGCACCTGATGGAAGCAGTATGCGCCGCGACCGTAGTTGAAGTGCTGTCGCCAAAAGCTACGTAGCGTTAGCTTGTGGGCATGGCGTACCTGCATCTCTGGAGCCGATCGCATCGGTAACTGATGGTACTGCCAGCGATCGCAAAACTCCCGATCTTCTCCTGCTGCCAGTGGAAAACTGGTATCAAAGCCTTTGAGTTGGAGATAGCGATCGCGGGGAACCGCATAGTTGTTGGAGGCAAAAAACGTAGCCGTGTCAGGCGTGGGATTGTAGAAGTGATAAAGGTAGTCGATTAAGATTTGACTGGCGGTTGAATAAAGATTATTGGGCAGCGCATTAATCGTGTGCCCCCCGACAAGAGCTTCCGGAGCATCTTTAAAGGCTGTTTCAAGGGCAGTTAGCCAGGTAGACGTCGGTTGACAATCGTCATCAGTAAAGGCCAAATAGCGTCCTTGGGCAGCCGCTGCTCCGGTGTTGCGAGCGCTTGCCGGCCCACCATTCGGTTGGCGGATAAAGTGAACTCCTATGGCCGATTCAAAAGGTCTCACCACAGGTTCTAAGGATGCTTGACTGCCATCATCAACCACGACAACTTCAAAGCGATCGTGGTCGTAATCTAATTCAGTCAAACTTTGTAGACATTGCCGCAGCCGCTCAGGTCGGTTGTAAGTTGGAATAACGATGGAAAATTCCAGGGACGGAGTGTTCATAACGGCAACCAAAATTGAGCGAAATGGCGATTTTTACTAGGAACCGTAGACTAAACCTGCAGCGCGTTGCTAGGTGACGAGCAAAAATTGCAGTTAGTCATTGAGCTTAGTGCGATCGCTGAGACTAGGTGTCCTCTAGGCTGATACATTAGTCGTTCAAAGAAAAGCCAGGGAATGCCTTTAGCTTAGCTGCCAGCTTTCTCCACACCAAAAGACGCAGTTCTGCACTAACTCAGACATGTAGGCGTGATAGTCCTTTTCCATAAATGGCTTTCAGCACCATCGGTAACGCATCTCAGACAAACTCTTAAGCGGCCTCGAACTGATTGGTCACAATGCAGTACGCGATAGGGGACGCGCAACTGCCTCTGTTTCAGACTGCTGCTGTTTCACTTTCGACCATTCTTCGTCGGTAAAATTCTCGTGGTATGACCGTTCCACATTAATATTCCAAATGTCGTGACGCTCTCCTGCGATATTTTTAGCCGCCAGCAAAGCTGAGAGCATGGAATGATCTTGATTGTTGTAGCGATGCATGCCATTACGGCCTACCGTCTGCAAATTATCGAACGTGCGGATGTAGTTTTCAAGCACTTTGAGATGCTGCCGATATTCACCGTCGTACACTGGATAAGCTTTATATTGACGAATGATGCAGCCGTCTTCAACATCTTCCGGTTTCACGCCCAGATCAAGTCTCACGATTTCTTGTGAGGCCAGCTTAATTAGGTCGGCATCATTCATTTCCCAAAGGTCATCGCCTTCGCTGCAAAAATACTCCATGCCCAAGCAGGTTTTGCTGGCATCAGGCACCATATCAGGACTCCAATTTTTGAAGTTTTGAATGCGACCGACGCGAAATTCAGGACTATGGATGTAAAGCCAATTGTCGGGAAAGAGGTGCTTGCGATCAATGATCAGGGACACGATCAAAAAGTCCCGATACTTGAGTCCGCGCGCCGCTGCAATTACGTGAGGGGGAGCCGGCGGATCAAGACGATGCACTAACGCCGAAATCGGCATGGAGTTGATGAAATGCTCTCCCTGCAATTCAAAGATGCGATCGCCTTCCTTAGCCACCACTTTCGTAATGTGATTGCCTTGCCGCTCTACACGCACAACCTCTGTATTCAGATGTACTGGTGAGCCATGGTTTTCCAGAATTTCTTGGCAGCGCTCCCACATCATTCCTGGACCGAGGCGAGGGTAGTCGAACTTCTTGATAAGACTCTTAGAATTTTTACTGCCAACCAGTGCATTAAGGACGGCTTCTTTAAGAGACAAATTACGAATGCGCTGAGCAGCCCAGTCAGCCCGAATTTGGCTGCAGGGAATGCCCCACACCTTTTCGGTATAAGTCTTAAAGAAAGTGCGATAGAGGCGATCGCCAAAACAGTCAATTACCCACTCTTCAAAAGTTTGTGGCTCAGGGCGCAAGTTTAAGAATTTCTTGATCTTGGCCTGCAGATAACTCAGCATAATTAAAGCACTACGCTGAAATCCTAGGTTCTTTAGAGTCTTGACCAAGGCGAGCGGATAATCATAAAACTTGCCATCGTAATAGATGCGAGATAAACGCGGAGTCTTGATGAAGTCACTTCCCAAAATTTCATGCCAGACTGCCCGCACCTCACCGACTTTGGTGAAAAAGCGATGACCACCGATGTCAAAGCGATAGTTTCGGTAAGTTTCTGTACGGGAAATGCCGCCCACTTTATCAGCTTTTTCTAAAACGATGGATTGCTTGCCGTGCTTTAGCAATTCGTAGCCTGCCGTTAATCCTGCAGGTCCGCCGCCAATGATGATGACCGGATTCGTCTTAGTCATGGATTCAATACCCTTGGAGTTTACTTGAATTAACTGGAATAATGTGGCTGAAAAATATTGTGAAAGCGTTTGTAATCATAAGTTCGCGATCGCGGCTACATAAGTCTGTCGATGATTCATGGCTTTACAAAAATCAGTGACATCGAAATCCTATGCTTTTCTCGTTTATAAAGATACCTCATACAATCTAAAACCTGAAGACTTAGAATTTTTCCGTTTGATCTGTTCTGCAACTAAACATGGATACTGGGGGAACTGAACTAATCTTTCAAAAATACTTAAGGAGCTTTTACTTGAAAGCGCTACTTGTCACAAAACATTACCTGATATAGAAACAAGCATTTCTCGAATAAAGATCTAAAAATATTAGAAATATTTAGTCAAATATATTGGCTCAGACTTCGCTCTGCGCTAATAAGGGCATCGAAGTATTTCTGTATAAAAGCATTCTTGATTTCCAGAGACCTAATTCTTCATTCCTAAGCTTGAAATTAAAAGTGCCAAATAAATTCAACACTCTGACAACATATTCCGACATAATCCAGCATTTATCAGACTGAACACTATATTGAGTAAACAGCATATTGACAACTGTTTTATGATCGCCAAAATATCTGAAGCCACGATACCGAAAGGTCCAATGGCCACTTGTTAGTGAAATGACAGCGCTCAGATATAAGTTGTCAGTCAAAATGGCTGCTGTACGTAGAAAAATCATAGCTATCTGAAAACAACTTAGTGTACTAAAACGGCTAAATATCTAAGAGCCCAGAGTTTGGCGACTACTTGAATTAAAATCACCTTAAGCAAGTTTTGCTTACAATAATATTAAATCCTAATTCAATAGATGTGCTTGAGATTTCATTGTTCAATGCTGATTTATTCACCAGAAGCTCGCTTTTCCTTAGATTCCTATACAGAGACAATAAAGTTATTCTCTTTTAGTTACGGTTAAGCAATAGATGAAATCATTAAAGCTCTATACCTACCAGATTCTTCTACCTAATCAGAACTTAGATTTAAAGAAAATTTGAGCTGAGTCTTAAAAATAAACTCAAAACAGATAGCAAGCATTTCATCAAAAAGTATAAACATAGCCCCAGAAAGAAATCGAAATGATTTCCGAAGTCTCTAGCTAAATTTAATTACCTTAATGATCGCCATCCTAGATTAGATATTTTCGATATTCAACCTCTATTACACCTCAATAAGCTTTCGTTCATCTCTCGACAATAATTTTCACAGGTCAATAGAGCTTCTCAAATTCACCCTTGAAATGGGAAAAAACATCTGTTACCTGCCTGGCTACTGAACCTCACTCGGTTAGCAAACTAGCTTTCAATACGACAACGTGAGCGATCAGAGCTCTCAATCATAGACATACCTCTCTGACTCAATCAATTGCTCCAATGCACTATCACATGTCCCAATGATCAGTCCGTAATCTGACGTGAACAAAGCAAGATATATTATGAATTGATGAATTTACTGAGAACCATAATGGCCTCTTTGTAAAATCAGAAATGTTACTCTTTACATTATTGGGTCCTTGACATAATACGCAATCAAAAGCGCTGTCTTTACAAGACCTTCATACAACTATCAATGCTGTGAAGAGGTGATTTAGAAACTTACTCAATTTCTGATTCCACTATGTGGCGGATGATGCACTTTAGATTGCCGCAGGGTTTGGATTGTCGTGAAGCAGGCCTGGGCAACTTGCTTAATTTCATCAGCCGTAGTGAACCGACCAATGCCGAATCGTAGCGATGCATACGCCAGTTCATCAGAATGTCCTAAGGCTTTCAGCACGTGGGAAGGAGCTGTATTGGTTGAACTGCACGCAGCCCCTGAAGAAAGGGCAACTGTATTTTTAAGTCCGAGTATTAGTGCCTGACCGTCCAGGCCAGCCACACTGACATTAAGGTTATTCGCCAATCGCTGTGTAGGATGGCCGTTGAGGTAGACGTCAGGCAGATTTTGCAAAGAGTGCCAAAGTCGATCGCGTAGTTGCCGCATCGTTTGCTGCTCACTGGTCTGAGTTTCCCAGGCTAATGCCAGCGCCTTACCCAGGCCAATAATCTGTGGCGTGTAAAGCGTGCCAGAACGACGCCCCCGCTCCTGGCCCCCACCATGCAGTTGAGGAGCCAGAGATACCCGCGGCGCACGCCGTCGTACATACAACGCTCCAATGCCTTTAGGCCCATAAATTTTGTGGGCTGTGAGTGACAGCAGATCAATGTTTTGGGCCTGTACATTTAGGTCGATCTTCCCAATTGCTTGGGCTGCATCCGTATGTAGTAATATGCCGCGATCGCGACAGCACGCGCCAATTTCTGCTAAACGCTGCAAAACACCAATCTCATTATTAGCCGCCATAACCGACACTAAAATAGTGTCTGCCCGCAGCGATTGAGCCAGCGTCTCAATATCGATCAGGCCGTCTTGATTCACCGGCAGGTAAGTTACCTCAAAACCCAACCCTTCTAGATAACGGCAGGGATCGAGCACCGCGCTGTGTTCAGTTTGGACGGTAACAATATGCCGTCCACGGCTGAAATAGGCTTCAGCTACCCCCTTGATGGCAAGATTATTCGCCTCAGTGGCACCGCTGGTAAATACAATCTCTTCAGGGGTGGCGCTGATGCCAGCAGCAATAATTTCCCGCGATCGCTGCACGGCGGCTTCCGCTTCCCAACCATACGCGTGTCCACTGCTGGCCGGATTGCCAAAATGTTCCGTAAAAAAAGGCAGCATCGCCTCCAGTACCCGTGGATCGACCGGTGTCGTAGCATGACAGTCGAGGTAAATGGGGCGTCGATGAGACATTATGGGCAATTGAAATGAATACTCCTTCTCATAGCATCCTTAATTTAGCGATTTTAGGCCGTGGTCATCTGAACCAGTGTGGTTGGCCTATTGTGATTGGCAGTTGGCTCCCCGATGCCGCCATGTTCGTATTTTATGGCTGGGCAAAGGGGGTTGGCTTGCCTGACGCCACTATTTGGCAAAAAACCTATTATTTGCCGTTTTGGCAAAACATTTTTGCCGTTGGCAACTCCATTCCCCTGGCGCTGCTAGGGTTGGGGATTTTTCTTCGGCTCCAGCGACCCGGGGGGATTGCTCTCTTTGCCAGCATGTTGCTGCACCATTTAGAAGATTTGCCATTGCACCATGAAGATGCCCATCAACATTTTTGGCCTTTGAGTTCCTATCGTTTTGTCAGCCCAGTTTCATATTGGGATCCTCAACATTGGGGCACCTACGGTGCGCTTCTGGAATTGGGGTTGGTTTTACTTGCCACCATTAGTTTGCTGCGTCGTATGCGATCGCGCTGGGGTAAAGGCCTCTTGATTCTCGTTAACCTGCTATATGTCGCCGGCTATTGGCGGTTTTATCTTCATACTTCGTCTTAGAGAACGTGTGATGCACAGTCAGAACATGCGCCAGGACAGACGTGTTGACAGTTACAGATTTCTGTCTAGAGGCTGATTACACTCAAATAAGCAAAATTTTAATTTTTATTAAAGATTCACGCAGTTACCGCATCTTCATGGATCAAGCAGTCGTCAATTTTTTTCAGCTTTTAGTTCATGCTGGGGCAATTCCGGGGCAAGATTTTTCTTGCGATGCCGAACAGCAGGCTTATCGTTTGAATGAACGCTGTCATCGACTCTTGCAGACTGCTTACCCCGATATCAGTTGGGCCGATGTTTTGGGTGATCCGCAGGCTGGGAACAAAGATCGCATCCATAAACTGCATCAACAGTTAGGCTGCTGTTTTATAGACGAGCTGATTCCGTTAGTGCAGCAGCGCTTTGCCACATTGCCAGAAAGCCAGGCAGCGGGATATTTGCAGGCGCTCTTAGCCGGAGTCGAAAGTGCCACCAATATTGTTCTTTATCCTCTTCTGCAAAGCGCTTTAAGCTTGGCAGAGCAGGCTCGGCTGGAGTGGCTGCTGCGGCAGGAAGTGACAACTGTGCCGATAAATCTCTGCTTACAAGATCTATTGCAGACTGCGGGTACTATCGGTGTTGATTATGAAGTTCATGCGGATGAAATCTGGCTGACAGAAGCAGGTCGACAAAAACTGGCCTTGATTTGGCACGGTGATTATGAAATTTACACAGTCGAACATTCCTAGCGATCGCCAGATTATTGTGAACTCAGCGATTAAGAATTCCTTTGCCATAAAAATCTAAACTTGTTAGTCACCTCAAAAAGTTAGATGACACTGTCCAAGTGAGCTTTTATCAGGGACAGGATAAATCTCACTAAGGCTCCTTGCCTGGTAGCTCCGTCGACAAAGCTATTATGCTGGACGAGTTAAGAATTTTTAATAACCATGCTCCAAACTGCTTACACTCATTTTTCTGACTGGAGTAAGAAATCCTACAGTGAGCACATTCTTTTTTGGTTTGCGTTGGCCGAATCTTGTATTGTGCCGGTGCCAGCAGATCCATTGCTGCTTGCGCTGTGTGCCGGTGCGCCCAAGCGATCGCTGCGGTTTGCCCTAATCTGTGCTCTGGGTTCAGTCCTGGGAGGTTTAGTGGGCTATGGGATCGGTCATTATGCTTTCGACAGCATTGGTAGCGCAGTGCTGCAAGTCTATGATCCAGATTTGGAAACGTTTAATCGAGTTGGGCAAATATATGACCAGTGGGGCTTTTGGGGTGTCTTGATGGCGGCAATTACCCCCATTCCGTACAAAGTTTTTACATTAGCGTCAGGGGTATTCGATTTCGACTTTGGTCAGTTTGTTTTAGCTTCGGCAATCGGTCGAAATGCTCGCTTTCTCCTGGTGGGTAGCTTGATGGCGTACGGTGGCGATCGCGTTCAAACCTGGATTGAGAACTCCTCTGGAACCCTGCTTTGGATGATGTTAGCAGTCACAATAGCAGGATTGTTCGCCATTCAACTTCTCTGAGCAGATAATGGAGAGACTGTGATTTGAGATCTTTACATGGCCCGTCTTTCCGTTGAGTTAGAACAGTTTTTTTTCGACGATTCACGCTCTGAGCAAATCACCCTGACTGACATCTTGAGCTTGGCTGAAGAGCGCACCTTTGGTTTTTTATTTGTTTTGCTAGCTTTGCCCTCAGCGCTACCCATTCCTGCACCGGGATATTCCACTCCCTTCGGCATTGTGATGTTTGTGCTGGCTGTGCAGTTGATTGCCGGACGGCAGCGTCCTTGGCTTCCTGAAAGCTGGAAAACTAAAGGCTTTGGCCTTCTGCAAATTCAAAAAGTAATGAAAGCTGGGCTTCCTTGGCTGCAGCGCATTGAGATGCTGTCGCGCCCAAGACTTACCCCAGTATGTACCACTCGTGGCGGCAAAGCCGTCTTGGGCCTGATAATCGCTTTAGTGTCAATTTGTATGATGATTCCGATTATAGGAACCAATACCGTACCAGCAATCGGCATCTTCGTTACTGGCTTTGGCTTGCTCGATGACGATGGTTTTATCAGCATCATCGGCCTGACGATTTGCCTGGTGGGGGCCAGTATTACGGGTGTGATTTTATTTGCTGGAGTTCAAGGCGGATCAGCTGCTCTGAGATTCATTCTGGAATACATCACTAATGGATTTTCCATGTCTTGAAGAATTCCTTGAAGAGAGCAATTTTTATTTTCGTACTATCGGCGACAGCGTATCCCAAATGTTTTTGCAATTGAATTAATTGCATTGGGGTGCGTCATCAATTAAATAAACGAAAAAATTAGCTGATATTTTTATCATTGAAGTGCTGATGACGATAAGAGGACGATGGCAACCCGACGCTATGCACTGCGTGATGACAAATGGAAATGGTCAAAGACAGGCTTCCCGGTAAACCAGGCAATGTCGCGGGGACAGCACAGGACAATCGTTGTTGGTTGAAGCCGTGTTGTATCCGTACTGACCCAGTACTCCCTGGCGCGATATCGTGGATCGCTTCAGCAAATTCAACATACTTCACCCGCGCTTCAGCCGCTGGGCGAAGCAAGGGATATGGCTACGAATATTTTCTCTACTTTTGACGAACGGCTCTCAGCGGCAAAGCAAGGCCAAGATGCAAGTCGTTGACGCTTTGATGCACATACTCAGCCGCGTCATTTCTGGCCTCCTCAAGGCCAGACAACCTCTCGACCCGGACAAACTACTGCCTCGCCGTCTTGACACCCAGAATTCAACACAGTATCTAGGACGCCTTTGCCGTGGACTGCTGGCGCTGCTGTTCCAGATAGTCGAAAACGCTCTTGTCGCCAATGTCGGGAGGAATCGGCTGTACGGCTTTACGCAAGGCGAAAATGGCAAAGTTGGCGGCCCAAAATGCCAGCAAAAATGCTTCCCACGACACTGGCAGAAAGTGAAAAAGGTGTCCCAGCAGCAGAAAGGGCACAATTGGAGTCAAGAACTTTGTCTCCAAACGGTTAAAACAGAACGCTTCTTTGAAATAGATGCCGGTGAGCGCGGCAAACGTGAAGCCAATGCCCCAAAGCGTTTCAGGTTGTTGAAAAACCGTGAGCGCAAAAGGTTCAGGGGAAAGATGAGCGATCGCCAGCGATGCGATACCACCAATCAGCCAAAAAGCCTGCAGCAGTCGATGCAGAGGCCGCAGATAAATATGAATCTTGAATAGACTGTAACCTAGCGCCACCCAGAAACCGGTGTAAAGCAGGCTGACGCTTTGCACCACCCAGTCCAGGTCGCCTCTCCACAAAACCCCGGTCGTACCCAGCGCAAAGCAGAGCGCCGCGATCGCCAATCCAGCTCGATATTGAACCACCTCTCGGCGGTCTGCCGCTTCGATAGTGAAGGGGCCAAACTGCCCTTCGTAGACGATGGATTCTGGCGACAGATTAACTGTTGAAGTCATAGCGCAGGTTCCAGTTCAAGATTAGTGAAAGCGATGGACAACGCAGGTTGCCGCTTGCTTTTATCGTAACGGCTGCCTCTCAAATCCAGGCGATAATTCCATAAAAGCTTGAGCAATCGATTATGCTGAAAACCAATCTCGTAAAAGCGATTTTAAGAGTTGCATGCCCATGACCGATTCTCTGCCGCCTCCGCCATCCTTGCGACGCTGTGTGGAACAGTTGGGATTACCGAGGCAAAATCTCAATTGGGAGCTGCTAGACCAAGCCTTGACCCACGCATCGGCCTCCAGCGATCGCAACAACGAACGACTGGAATTCTTTGGCGATGCGGTGTTGCGACTAGCGGCGGCAGAATTTTTGATGGAACAGTATCCCGACGCCTCAGTGGGGGACTTAACGCGAGTGCGATCGCATCTCGTCAGCGATCAAACCCTGGCCCAAATCGCCGAAACGTTAGGGCTGGAGCAGTTTGTGCGAGTTTCTAGCGCCGCGGCGAGCGATCACGTGGCGCGGCCCAGGCGGCTAGCCGACGCTATAGAAGCCATTTTGGGGGTACTTTTTTTAAGCCAAGGCGATTTGCAACCAGTGCGTCCCTGGCTCGACCCGCACTTTTTGGAGCGGGCTCAGCATCTGATGGCGAACCCGGCAGTCCACAATCCCAAAAGCGCGCTGCAAGAACTAACTCAGAAGGATTATCAGACGTTGCCCAACTATCGCACCGAAGAAGTTAGT
>JBCCJU010000045.1:0-35346 GCA_039027715.1 Cyanobacteria bacterium P01_C01_bin.120 | reverse complement strand
GCTGGAAAATTCCCAGTCCTCTGGGCATTTCACCAAACCATCTTTGACTGGGTTTAAGTGGATGTAGCGAGTCAGGTTCAACAAATACTCATCGCTATCAACATGAATGAGTTGAAACCGACCTTGAAATAGAGAGCCACAACGATTGATAGCATTGGTATAAGACAACGTAAAGCGATGCATCGCTGCTGATAGATTCTCCTCACGGAGATAAATCAACAAATGGTAGTGGTTGGGCATCAGGCAGTAAGCGACGACATGCACCGTTTTGGTTGCCACAAAGTAGCGAAACTTTCTCAAGAAATAGAGATAGTTCTCGCGCTCGAAGAAAATTGTCTGGCGATTGTTGCCCCGATTGTAGAGGTGGTAGTAATGCCCTGACTGGAGCGATCGCTGGCGTCGTGGCATCGGTTTGCCTGTTGAGTGCCCTACTGCTAAAGTTCCCCGCCAAAGCGCTAAGGGACCGGGTGCCTTTGATATGTTCTTTCAGGAACTTGAATACTTAACTCAAAGGCACCGGTCCCTGGCACCCCCAAGGCACCTGGTTCCTTGAAATTAGCGCCTCAACAAGCTAAACACCTCGCCCTGCTCCGGCGTAATCAATATCCCCGACTCGGGAATCGCGATCGCCTGACTCCATGTCGCCTGCTCCGCATAGTTCAGCACATGGAGCGTATGGATGGCAGACCGCACCCCTTCCGGCAAACCAATCACCAGATGTAACAGCCGCTCCCGCTCTGGCTGAGCCGGCGGATTCGCGAGCAATAGCAGGCTCGTCGCCGACCGCTGACGGGCCGACGACGCCAAAAATGGCACACACAACATAATTGGGTTTCCTCCGATGAAACGATGGGTAGGAAACCCAAAAACCTGGCCGTTCCCAGACATGATGCAGTTCGGAACGGCCACGAGTAAAATGCTACTCAGCCTCCGAGACAGGCGCGTTCTGCCTTGGGGGTCAGCTGCTGGTTGGTGCTCCAACACCTGCCAGTAGCGCTCGACCAAATTTTTGGGAATCAAGCTGCGGATACACAGCCTTAGCTCAGTAATTTAATTCATCCCCACACCGGACGCAAGTCAAGTTTGCTAGGGTTCACAGATTCGGTACGGCGCGGATATTGCAGCTGGCCAGTTGCAGAACTATATGATTTTACCGAATGTCCCAATCAGGATGCCGGTCTCATAACAAAATCAATCCTTTTGGCATCACTAGGCGATCGCCACTGCATCTCTCAGATTCAACGAAACGCCGTAGGTGGTGGCCCAGGTAGTGAGGTCGCCGAGGGCGCGATCGCCGGCTTTAAGACATGTCCCAGCACAGTACTAAGTTCATGCATGAATGACCATAACTGAACAGGGAGCATGATGCATTACATAGTTGCTGACGCTACCAAGCAGCATCTCGCTCAGGCCTTTGCGGCCATGACTGCCAACGATAATCAAATCCGCACCCCAGCTTTTTGCTCGTTTACAGATGGCGCGGCCAGGGTTGCCGATATCCTGGGTGAATTCAGTATTGATGCCGGCTGCTTTGGCTTTATCAGCAAAGCTTTCGAGCAATTTAAAGCTAGCGGTTTCGCTCTCTCGATACTGCTTTACACATGCCGCCCAATCTTGGTCAGAATAGGGAGAAAAGGTGTTGCTGCTATCAATTTCTGGAGCTAAAACATTCAGTAGATTCAAGCTCGCCTGAGTTGCTTGGGCCAGCATAAGCGCCTGGTCAAAAACGTTATCAGAGGTGTTGCCGTGGTCCAACGCAACCACAATCTTTTTGATTGCCATAATGTTTATTTTCGAGTTGTTGAGAGCAATGATCAACCGCTGAAACCTTGAGGCTAGCGAGGGTCAATACGATTCACCCATATGGCATACGGCAGCATGGGCAGCATGGGTAAAAGGCAGATAAACCACTGTTCCCAGGTTAGAGAAGCTGTTTCAAACAAGGTATTCATAACAGACCACTGGCTGAATAGAATCTGAAGTGCGATCGCCCCGCCTACACCCAAAATTAAAAAGGGCGCGTTCGCTATCTGAGTAGACCGATGCCGCAGCCGACCCAACAGACTCTTGCCCAACTGGCTAATGCTAAACAAATAAACAATCCGAGCCGCCACCAGTGCCTGAATTGCCATTGTCCGCGCCACCGTTACATCCCCTGTTGTCGCTTCTGCCCACTCAAATAGCCCAAAAATAAGCACCCAGTTAAAAAGAGAAACCAACAAAATTCGATTGAGTAATGGCCGCGTAATTAGGGGCTCTTTAGGATGACGAGGCGGCTGTTGCATAATTCCTGGAGACTTGGGCTCAAAGGCCAGCGGCACCGTCATCATCAGGGAATTAATCATATTTAGCCAGAGAACCTGTAGCGACAGAATTGGTAAATCCCTGGCCAGCAGCGCACTGATCAAAATGGTCATGGATTCTCCGCCGTTGACCGGCAACAGAAAAGCAATGGCCTTCCGCAAATTTTGATACACCGTACGCCCTTCCTCCACCGCCGCCTCAATCGAGGCAAAATTGTCATCCGTCAACAGCATATCCGCTGCTTCTCGGGCCACTTCGGTGCCTCCTTTGCCCATCGCAATACCAATATCTGCCTGTTTCAAAGCGGGAGCATCATTCACTCCATCTCCCGTCATTGCCACAATTTCGCCTTTAGTTTGGAGCGCTTCCACCAGACGCAGCTTTTGAGCCGGGGCGACCCGAGCAAACACATCTCCCAATTCGACGGACTGGGCTAACCGGGCCTCGTCCATATCAACCAGTGCCCGACCCTCAAATGCCACGACATCTTCCTCTTTCTGCAAATTCATCCGCTGAGCAATGGCTTGAGCCGTTGAAATGTGGTCGCCGGTAATCATTTTGATTTGGATACCGGCGTTACGACAGGCATGGACCGCAGCGATGGCTTCGGAACGGGGCGGGTCAATCATGCCCTGTAGGCCTAAAAACACCAACTCGGTCTCAATATCAGGGTGATCCAAGGCATGCTGATGAGGGGCAACTGTTCTACAGGCAAAGGCCAGCACTCGCAGAGCCCTTGCGGTCATCGTCTCAACTGCCTGCTCAATCGTTCGGCGCTGTACCGGTATGACCTGTCCTTGACGGTCCATCATCCAGGTACAGCGGCGTAAAATTGCTTCAACCGAACCCTTGACATAAATGGTTCGCGTCCCGGCAGCATGTAAGGTCGCCATGTACTGATGTTGAGACTCAAAGGGAATAGAATCCAGACGAGGCTTGGTCGTCGCTAGTTTGGCCGGGTTTAAGTCTGCCTTAGTGGCAGCGGCCAGCAACGCGCCCTCAGTTGGATCCCCAACCACAGTCCAGTGCCCTTCCTCCTGCTTAAGCTGAGCATCGTTGCAGAGGGCCCCCGCTGTCAGACATTCTCTTAGGGCATTGGGCAAACCGTCCTCAACGGGGCTTTCCTTCTGATGGTCATCCAGTAAAGCAATCTCACCTTTAGGACTGTAGCCACTGCCGCTGAGCCGATAGTATTGCTCTCCAGCGTAGATGGTCTGCACCGTCATTTGGTTTTCAGTCAGGGTCCCAGTCTTGTCGGAACAGATGACCGTTGCACTCCCCAGCGCTTCCACCGCAGGGAGCTTGCGAATAATCGCATTACGCTGAGCCATACGGTTCACCCCAATTGCCAGGGTAATGGTTACCACTGCTGGTAAGCCCTCAGGAATCGCACTCACTGCCAGGGCCACCGCCGCCTCAAACATGTAGTCCCAGGATTCTCCCTGGCCTAGACCAACGACAAAAGTCAGGGTGGCAAGGGTCAAAATGGCGTAAAGCAAAATTCGACTAAATTTCGCAAATTTACGAGTTAGCGGTGTCGTTAGACTTACGCGCTGTTCCATCGCTTGAGAAATCTTGCCCACTTCGGTGGCCTCAGCAGTGGCCACCACTATCCCCCGGCCTTGGCCGAAGGTAACAAAGCTGCCGGCATAGGCCATATTGGTGCGCTCTGCCAAGGGTGTCTCAATCGGCAGAGGATGAATCGACTTTTCTACGGGAAGTGATTCACCGGTTAGGGCAGACTCATCCACCTGTAAGTTGCGTGCTTTGAAAAGTCTTAGATCTGCTGGAACCTTATCACCTGAGGTCAACAATATGATGTCCCCTTTTACCAAATCGCGAGACGGCACCTGTAGCGTTTGTCCGTCTCTCAGTACAGTGGTTTCAGTGATCACGGCTTTTGCCAGTGAAGCAATCGCCCCCTCAGCTTTTGCCTCCTGTACATAGCTGATGATGGCATTGAGAACAGTGACGCCCCAAATAACGGTGGCGTTGGTCCAAGAGCCCAGAAACGCCTTGACCACACCGGCAATCAGTAAAATGTAAAGCAGGGGCTGATTAAACTGCAGTAATAACTTTAGCCAGGCGGGCTTACCAGGTTTAACGGGCAGCTCATTCCAACCATAAATCTCGTAGCATTTTGCCACGGCCTCAGCGGTTAACCCTTTTTCTAAATCGCTGTTAATGTTATTAGCAACGTCAGCAATTTTTATACTGTGGAAACAATTAGCCTGGGACTGATTTCTCACCGGCACTGCAGACATGACATGACTTCTCTTACTGACCTCTCATGTCCTCAACCTAGCAAATAGAAATCACGACTTTTATAAGCATTTTCCATTAAAGCAATAGAAATCCTGACTCCATTTAATATTTTCGCTGCAATCCGCATCCGATATAACCATCTATTTACCTTATCAACTATTTAATAAACAAGCCATAGAAAGCGATTGACCTATCAAAACGGCCTCTAATATCAAGTCAGGCCAGAAAACCATAATATATAATCGAACAAAGTAAGCTTTAACCCTGGTGAAAGGTGAAAGAATAATTTTGAAAAAATAATTGCATTGAGTCTTTTTAGCAAAGTAACACAAGCTTTAATTAGCAAAGGAATAATGTGATTTTTTTGCTTATAAATCTAATAAAAATTTGACCTCAACTAAAATATAAACTGTTATTATGTCTCTTATGTTTAGGCGCTTAATTTTGTAGTTAACGGATTCTATGTCGCTGATCAACCAATCTTAATTAGTCTCTTCTTTGCAAGCCGACGTTTGGGTCCACTTTTCGAACTTTGAAGTGTCACGCTCGAACATTAATACTGAAATCTTTGAATAACGGCACTTTCAAACCGTAAAGCTCATTTAAATCACCAGCAGCCAATTAAACGCTTAATCGCATTGCTGATGATTTTGATCTATAGGTCTTGGACAAACTGAAGATCGCAGTCTTTAAATTTATGGTTCTGTTTACCGTTAGAACTATTGCCGTTTTTGACCACATGGAAGAACCGTCATTGCTTCAATATTTTGCCTTCAATGCTGTCAAAATCAGCTTTCAGTCAGCTTTCTTGAGAAAGAAATAGAACTACTGTTTTTTTGAGATTTGCCGATGATTATATCTTTTTGATCTGCTGAAACTCAATATCAAACTGTTCTGTAGAATCTATCGATAAAAGTTTCCATAAGCTGTTGAGGTTTTCGGCTTTCAGGGCGAAATCGATGTACCTTAGAGTGCTGGCGACAGGTAAGTAACCTGGATACTTTTTCATCAAGCAGTAGATGCGAGGATGAACAGTCTGCATGCTCTTTTCGTCTTCATCCACCAGCACTTCATGCAGCTTTTCACCGGGCCGAATTCCCGTAATCTGAATTTCAATGTCTTTTCCAGGAATGCCCCCTTCTAAACGAATCAATTGCTCTGCTAGCTCGTAAATCCTGATGGGTTTACCCATGTCGAGCACTAAAGTTTGGCCAGACTTTCCTACAGCTAAGCTCTGCAGCACCAGACGAGTAGCCTCCGGAGTCGTCATAAAGTAACGAGTCATCGTCGGGTCGGTAACCGTGACGGGGCCGCCTTTGGCAATCTGACTCTGAAAAATGGGCACCACGCTACCTCGGCTTCCCAAGACGTTGCCAAATCGAACAGACAGGAAGCGGGTGGGGCTGTTTTGAGCGATCGCACTCACCAACAGCTCCGCCAGACGTTTGCTTAGACCCATAAAACTGGTGGGAGCAACCGCTTTATCGGTGGAAATCAGCACGAAAGTGGCAACCCCAACCTGGTCTGCTAATTGGGCAAGGGTAGCTGAAGCAACGGTATTATTCTCGATTGCCTCAGTGGGATTTTGTTCCATCAAGGGCACATGCTTATGGGCTGCGGCATGGAACACCACGTTGGGCTGAAAATGTTCGAAGACCCAACTGATACGCGAAGTATTCCGGATATCGGCAATTACCGGCACCAGCTCAATATGACCAAATACTTGACGCAGTTCGCGGTCAATGTGAAAAATGCTATTCTCGCCGCGACCGACCAAAATCAGCTGTTTCGGCTGCAACCGAGCAATTTGCCGACATAATTCCGAACCAATCGTGCCTCCCGCACCCGTTACTAAGACCACCCCATTTTGGATTTGTGAGGTCGCAGACGGGAAACTGGGATGCAAAACTTGGTCAAAGTCTAAAACAATCTCAGGACGACCGAGGAGATCTTCTAAGCGGATCTCACGAATTTGGCCGGCAAGGTTGCGGTCTAGCAGCAACTCCTGGACCCGGGGGAGAATTTTTATCGGGATATTCGCTTCTTTGGCTAGAGTGACAATTCGTTGGATGCGATCGCTCGGCGCTGACGGCATAGTGATCAGCACCGCATCAGCAGCTAGTCGATGGACCCAAATTGCTAGTTGACTGCTTTTGCCCAGCACCGGCACCCCTTCAACCTGGCGACTTAGCTTGCTGGTGTCGTCGTCTAAGAACCCGACAACTTGCCATTTCAGATGAGAATTTTGTCGGATTTCACGGGCAATTTGTGCCCCTGCCCGCCCCGCTCCAAGCAGCAAGATGCGTTTAGTCGGCTTAGAGCCCGAAGCTGGCGTTGGCAGCGATGCTCGCACCTGATAGGTGCGGAGAAACCGGATGCCGGTCATCCCCACCAGGCAAAAGCCCCAATCCATAATGGCTACGCCAAGGGGTAACGTTGCAATGCTGACAAACTTAGGGAGTAATAATCGAGTGGTGAAAATGAGCAATAAAGAGTAAAAGCTCACGGCCTGAAAGATGGCCCAAAAATCTCTCAGGCTGAATAAGCGCCAGATTTGCCGATAAACCCGGAAACCCCACAGGATTAACAGACGACAGGGTAATCCAAATATCAGAATGCCGCGAATTAACACCCAGTATTCAGCCGGAATTTGCCCCTCAAACCGGATGCTGAAGGCGAGTAGAATCGCCGTAGTGGCGGCGATCGCATCTAAAACGATTTGCGCGATGCGGTAGATAGAGGGAAAACGAAACACGGTCTACAAACCCAAACTGCCATCTGCGCTCTTAGGATAAGTCAGCAAAGACAAAGTACGATCCCAATCTCAAAACTGTAGAGCGTATGCTACCGGAAAATCGTCTGTCCGGAAATGCTTTTAGAGTAAATGTCACGAGATGGCTTGTAGAAAACCAATGATTGGCAACTAGCGCTACTTAATTATCAGGGCCTGTGAGCGCAGCTTGAGTGTATCCCAATTTTGCAATCAGCATAAGTGCTTAATCGCAATTTAGGCTTTGAGCGGCTTTGTTGCATGAATGATTTCTGGTTCCTGATTTCCTGAGTGGATAGTAATTTCTAAGCTTCCAAGGCATAGCTATGCGGCATTCTGAGATGGGTCATGCGAATGCGACAGTGATTCTTGATACGGTAGCTATTGGTTTCAATGCCAAAGCGATCGCGGTAACGCTGATGCACATGGTGGGGGGCAACTCTAAGCCGATGGGTGACATAAAGCAGATGTTGCAACGCCATGGCGCTGCCGAGGCTCTTTCTGGTAGCGGCAGACGACCACTCTCTGACAGTCCACAGTGCCATCAGACTGACTGTTGAGGGTGTACTCGCATCGTAGCTCTTGCGGCCACGACACCAGGCTCGCGTGCCGTCGATTTTGCCACGAATCAGGGCAGGCATAAAAAAAGCAGATTCAAGGCCTTCAGCCAGCGAATCACCGGCACCCTGGAAAAAGCCTCGGTCGAGATAGAGTCGCTTGACTTTCACCCGCAAGGGCTCAATCGCCGATAGCCGGTAGGTGAGGGTAGCTACCGGTTTCGCCCGGCGCCACGGCATGCACCGCCAGGGTCACCCGCTGCCGGGCTCGAATCACATAGAGCGTGGGGTAGGCAAAGAAGCGAGTCGTGTCTGAAGGCGGAGAAGATTTGCCTTGTGTCTGTACCGCTTCAAATCATCGGAGCCATTGCGTGCTGTGAACGTTGGAATGCTCTGATAGTGATCGTCGAGGAGATCTCGCTCGATCGCTAACAGCCAGATGATGATACCCCTTAGGGTGCCTGTCGGAGGGGTATCTTGACTGTGAATTGTGTGCCCTGACCGGGTTCTGACTGCACCACCAGCTCGCCGCCGTGCTTTTCGGCCACGATTTGGTAGCTGATGGAGAGTCCCATGCCCGTGCCCTGACCCACTGGCTTCGTGGTGAAAAAGGGATCAAAAATCTGCGCTTGAATCGGTTTAGATATGCCGGGGCCATTGTCGCCAATGGTCATGACCGCCCAGTCATTTTCGACTGTTGTCGTAATGGTGATCTCGGCATCGTCGCTATCGGCCATGGCCTCGATCGCGTTCGCCAAAAGGTTCATCAACACCTGGTTGAGCTGGCTGGGATAGCACTCGACCGCGGGCAGCTCGCCATATTGTCGAATGACCTGAACAGGTTCTTGTCGGCCTCGCTTCAGCTCGTGAGCCAAAACTACCAGGGTGCTCTCGATGCCATCGTGCAAATTTACTGTCTTGAAGTCGGCTTCGTCTAAGCGTGAGAAATTTCTGAGCGACAGTATAATCTCGCGAATGCGCTGGGTGCCCGTCTGCATCGACTGGAGTAATTGGATAAAGTCTGCTCGAAGAAAGTCCAGATCAATGTCCTCAATTTTCTCGGCAATGCTTTCTGGCGGGTCAGGATACCGCTGCTGATAGAGATCCACTAGCGTGAGCAAATCGCTGGCATATTCAAGCGCGGGGCGCACGTTAGCGTGGATGAAGTTGATCGGGTTGTTGATCTCGTGGGCGACACCGGCCACCATTTGCCCCAGGCTCGACATCTTTTCAGTCTGAATCATTTGAGCTTGGGCGGTTCTCAACTGAGCCAGCGTCTGCGAGAGCTGTTCCGCCTGGCGGCAACTACAAGCATAAAGCTGACCCTGGTCCATCGCGATCGCAACTTGGTCGGCCACGACCTGCACCAGTTCGATTTCCTGAGACTGCCACCAGTGTGGCCCATCCTGGCGATCGCAGATCAAAATGCCCACCTGTGCCCACTGAGTGCGGATAGTTTTCATCAGGCGGGCTTGGGTGCCGCTAGCCTGCAAAAAGGCCCGGTGAATTGGCTCCGGATAGCTGTCGACATCATTGATGCACAGGATGCCATCGGCCATCAACGGTTGATCGATCGGCCCAATTACCTCAGCAGAATATTCACCCGTATAGCGCTTGCCGTCACTGCTGATGTCGCATATCACCGACCACGTGGAGGGCTCTGTTGACGGGTCGTACCAGGCAAAGGCGCACCAGCCCAGGTGCAGTTGCGAATGCAAGGCTTGAATAGCTGTTTGCAAAACCACGTCAACATCGAGGGATTCACGAATCTGGTTGGTGAGCTGATTGAGCAATGCCTGCTGTTCGGCATAGTCCTGGAGCTTCATTTCGGCCACCTTGCGATCGCTCACATCAATCAGCAACCCCTCCCATAGGATGCCGCCGTCGGCCTGCCGTTCGGGACGAGACAGCCCCCGTACCCAACGCAGTTGACCGGCGGTTGAGACCATGCGACCTTCCCATAGACACTGGTTCATGGTTGCTGCCGATAGCTCAATGGAGTGGTTAAACGCTGCGACGTCCTCGGGATGTACCGCATTGAACAGCAGTTGGATATCTTGATACATCTCTTCTGGGGTGTATCCAAAGAAGTCGATGCAGGCCGACGACACAAAAGGAAAGCTGTAACTGCCATCGGGAGCCAATTTGAACTGATAGATCAGACCGGGAATGTTGTTAGGCAGACGGCGAAATCGCTTTTCGCTTTCTAACAAGGCAGCTTCGGTTTGCTTATATTCGGTGATATCGGTTGAAATGCCGCCCAGACCCACGACCGATCCTTGCTCATCTTCAATGGGAAATTTCACAGAAAGGAAGGTATGTGCGCCATCTGCTAGGGAGATGGTCTCCTCACACTGAATCGTCTGACAAGACGCCATGACCCGGAGATCGTTTTGGATAATGTCTTCAGCCTGGTCAGGCGGCACAATTTCGGCGATCGTTTTGCCCATTATGGTGGATGGCTCAATACCAAAGGTGCGACCGTATTCGTCACTCATCAACTGCATGCGACCCTGGGCATCTTTGATGTAGATGACGGCTGGGGAGTGCTTTAAAAAGGTCTGGAAGCGGGCCTGGACTGCCCTTTTTTCGGCCTCTGCTGCTTTGAGGTCACTGATGTCGCGCACGCTGGCAATGATCCGGTCTTCGCCGTCGAAGCCGGTCTTTCGCAAAATCACTTCGACATCAAACACCTCCTGGCTGTGGGGGCGGACGGCAATCCATTCGAACCGTACCGTTTCGCCAGCCATGACGCGCTGAAACTGTGTGCCCAGGTTGTCAAAGGAAGTTTCGGAGCTGGAAAAGCTGTCTTGAATGGTCATCCGGAGCGCTTCTTCGCGGCTCACCTGATGCAGTTCCAGCATGCGATCGTTGACATCAAGAATGTTGCCGTCGAGGTCGTGGATGATAATGGCCTCGTGGACGCCATTAAAAATACTGCGGAGTTTTTGTTCCGATTGGGCTAAGGCCGCCTCGGCCTGCTTGCGATCGCTAATATCTCGAAGAATTGATAGGGCGTGGGGCTGCCCTTGATAGTCAATCGCTTTGGCATTCACCTCTAGGTCGATGAGTGTCCCATCCTGATGAATGCCGACTGCTTCGGCAGTGAAGGTTCCCCCCGAGCGAACGGTGACGAGAAATTCGGCAAATTTATCCAGCAAACTCGCGTGGACAAACTGTTCTGGCGCGAGCTGTAGAAACGCTTCAGCGGTGTAGCCATATATTTCACACAGGGCCGGATTGACCGCTACCGGCTGCCCAGTCTCTAGGTCATTAATCATAAAGCCATCGACTGCGTGCTCGAAAATGTCGCGATACTCAGCTTCTTGCTGCCGTAGCGCCATCTCCACCTGGCGCTTTTCAGTGATATCTTCGATGACCAGCAAGATGCCGCTGACCTGGCCGTTAGCATCGTGCAGTGGAATCTTGCTAGTGCTCAGCCAAGCTTGGGTGCCAGTCGCCTGCTGAATCGGTTCGACAATGCCCATCTCCGGTGCGTCTGCGGCCATGATGCGCTGGTCGCAGGCGATAAACCAGTCAGATTCCTCTCGCTTCCAGGGCATGTCATAGTCGGTTTTGCCGACGATCGCAGCGGTGCTGGCTAGCCCGGTCATTGCCAAAAAACTGCGATTGCAGCCGCCAAACACGCTGTGGCGATCTTTCCAAACAACTTGGCTGGGCATCTGGTCGAGAATCTGCCGCAGGGTACGCTGCTCAGACTGACTATGGTGGAGCGCTTGCTGCTGCTGACTCACGTCGATCGCGACCACCACCAGTCGAGGGGGCGATGTTGTCGTGGTGGTATCTACAGAGGGAGTCAGTTGCCACCAGCGAACGGATGAGTCGGCACGGGTGCGATCGCCTGTCTGCGCAGTGACCGTCAGCGGCGTGGTCTGCCCGTCGAGACACTGGCGATAGCAGCGGCGCTGCTCATCGGCCTGGTCGGGTGAAAGGATTGTCTCCAGGACCTGCCCTACGGGTAAATCACTGAGAAAAATACCCGATTGCATCATGGTCAGATTGGCCGCCACAATCTGAAAATCGGCTGGCTCTGGCGACTGCTCCGGCGATCGCTCAACCACAAATAGACCGACATGCTGGCTGCTCCAAAGGGGCCACTGGTTGTAGGGGTGGGGCACCGAGGGGTCAGCAGAAAAGTTTGAAAATACGGTAGAGCCAACCATAAACCACTAAAAACTCAAATTTGCTGAAAATCGCTTCTGGGGCGTTTAGTTGGGCTATTGTTCCCCATTTTTCGTCGGTTGCAGATATTTTTGGAGGCGTCCACCGCATCTCCCTTCCAGATGCGGTGCAGAACCACAATCGTGTGACTGGGGGGATAGACAACCCTGTTGAAGGAGCCATTGCAGCGCGCTTTAATGGTTGATCGGGGCATAGCGTCATCGCTTAGAGAGGGGCGTTAGCACAGCTGCCGGAGGCGATCGCTCCCACCTCATTCGCAGTTGCTGCCACTAGCTCCACCTCACCCGCTTCATTGACTAGCCAGCCGGTAATTTCAGTAATCGCATCATCGCTAGCCGTCAAAGGTGGCGGGGCCGCAGTGGTCTCCTCAGATGCTGCAAATGCTGAAAGGTCTCGCACATCCTGCCAAATCGGCTGGCCTAAATCATCCCCTGGGGTCGGCGGCACACCCCCACGGCCCGTTGCCACAAAGCTGTTCTCGCTGGTGTCGGCACAGCCCGCCGCAATCTGGTTGCTGGCATCCGCTAGCTCTGCAGGCAATTCCACAATGCCAGAGTCCGGATCCACCTCCGGTGAGTCAATCGTCACCGTACCGTTTACCCCAAACTGAGAACTGGCCGTGATGTCATTGGCCGGCGTCAACTCGTCGCGAAACTCCAGTCCAAAGATGCCCTGAGTGGTGATGTCGATATTGCCGCCATTGCCGCTGACGGCATTTGCCGCGATATCACTGTTCTCAAAACCCACCACAATCGGAGAATTGAGGGTAATGTTGCCGCCATTGCCGGTGCCTAAAGACTCAGTATTGATCAAGCCACCCTCTCTCATCAGTAAGAGTTCACCCAAGTTGAGCTGAATGTCGCCGCCACTACCGGATTGCGTTGACGCTAATAGGCTCCCTCCATTCGTCAGGAGCACCTGGTTCGCGTTGATCTGAATTGAGCCGCCGCTGCCCGCGTCATCATGTCCGACCCCCACTTCACCACTGTCCGTTACCACCAACCGGTTAGTATTGAGCACAACATCGCCGCTACTACCTGTGACGGCATTGGGCAAACCCAACGTAGCTCGCAAAGTGCTCGGCAACAGCACCCCAGCGGTACGGATCTGGGTAGGCTCCACAGCATTAGTGGTGAAGTTAACCCCTTCGCCCCCGATAGAAATTTCTTCAGAGGCGTTGATCGTAATTCTGCCAGCATTCCCCGTGCCAAAGGTAGATGAGCTAATGAACGCCCCTCCTTGTACCGTTAATCGAGGGGTCGTAATCGTGATTTCTCCAGCATTCCCACTCACACTCACTGAGGATGAACCAATGAGGGTCGATGAGAAGTCACTCGGACCTACCGTCACTGATTCAGAGGCGTTAATCGTGATCCCGCCAGCGTTGCCCGTCCCCCCATCGTTGATGTTGTTAACCAGCGAAGCACTTTGAAGGCGTAGGCTTGCTGTATTGATTTGCAGTGTGCCAGTATCCGCTGTCCCCAGGGTTCTCATTGCAATTAAAGCGCCTGAGTCACTATCTCCAGCCAGGTCAATCGTGGTCGCGTCGATGGTAACGTCCCCCCCGCGACCGACCCCATAGGTATAGCTGCGAATTCCCAGGCCGCCACCGCCCAAAACTTGTGGGGCAATCAGTCGAATATCGCCGCCCTGACCAGCATTTTGGGTATCGCTAATGATCCCACTCCTCAATCGATTAGGACTGCGACCTTGGTTGACGATACGGTCAGTTGCTTGCAGGGTGAGACTACCTGCAGCTTGAGTGGTGTTGTTTTCCTGAAAAATGACAGAGCCATCCGCCAAGTTAATAGTCTGTCCCTGTAGAGTGACTGCGCCCACATTACCGGCATTGATGAGCGACTGCTGCATGAGGGTGATGTCGCCAAACTGAGTAATCCCGCTGTAATTGGGTTGCCAACCTAAAGCGAACCGGGTCAGTGTGACTGCGTCAGGTGCGGCAACAGCTCCTAAATAGGTCTGTCCATCAGGAGCAGATAAAATGCCGCCGTCTAAAGAGAGGTTGCGACCTATCAGGGCGAGGGTATGGTTGGCCTCTAACTGTAATCCGTTTGGTGTGGTGCCGACATCAATAGGATTTCTTCTGATTCCGATTAAGTCGTGGCCTGTATTGCTGACTCGAATATCGCCAGGATTTTGGCCCATTTGTAATCCGGTTGGGGCACTGACCGTTAGCAACGGAGCTGAACCCAGATCAATAGCGCTGAATTCTAAGCCGTTTTCGAACAGCACCGATTCAGCCGTGGTAGCCAAAAAAGAACCTGGTAGTAGTAATTCAGCGCCCGACCCAAAACTAATCCCATTGGGATTTAGCAAAAACAGGTCGGGCGAGTTGCCGCCGGTGAGCTGGAGCTGACCGTTGATGAAAGAGACATTGGCTCCGGTGACCCGTCCCACCACTAAATCGACGGCGCTCTGACTGCCATCGAGCTGAAACAAAATGCTGGCATTGCCTGGAGAAAACTCCCCAAAACTGTGGAATAGCGTTTGCAACTGCTGATTGCCGCCGGTAATCACAAAGGGACCCGCACCGTTGACCACCGTTCCCGTAGTGCCATCGGTGGTTACAGTTTGCGCCATTGCTGGAGCTGGGCTGGCGATCGCTAGCCCAGCCGTGACTCCGATGCTGAGACACGTGCGGCACACTCCAAGCTTTGATTGAACATACAGCTGGTTAGTCATCGCTTTTGAAGCGGCCTGTTCCCCTATTATCAGTGGACGCACAGCTCGCCTTCCTCATGTAGTTATGATGAAGGTGCCCTCAACCTCATGAGGCGGCGCTAAGTGGTTGCGCGGAATTTGTGGAGAGTCCCATCGGCGTGACGATTAGAGAGTACCGCTCGTACAGGTACCGGCGGCGATCGCCCCCACCTCATTCACCGAGGCAGCTACTAACTCTACCTCACCCGCTTCGTTGACTAGCCAACCCGTAATTTCCGTGAGCTCGTCATCCGCTACTACAGGCACAGCCAGTGCAGCAGCGGTTTCCCCGTCCTCAACAAAAGTGGACAAGTCTCGAACATCCTGCCAAATCGGATGGCCCAACTCATTCGCTGGCGTGGGCGGCACCCCTCCACGGCCTGTCGCGATAAAACTATTCTCGCCAGCATCGGCACAGCCCGTTGCAATTTGGTCACTGGCATCCACCAAGTTGGCGGACAGTTCCGCAAGGCCCGAATCCGGATCAACCTCTGGCGAGTCAATCGTCACCGTGCCGTTCACTCCAAACTGTGAACTGGCCGTAATGTCATTGCCAGGGGTCAAAGTTTCCTGAAACTCTAGCCCAAAGATGCCTTGGGTCGTGATGTCGATATTGCCGCCGTCGCCCTGTAAAGCGTTGGCAACGATATCGCTGTTTTCGGCTCCCACTAGGACAGGCGCATCGATCCGAATGTTGCCGCCATTGCCGATTCCAGCAGAGGTAGCAGAAATCAGACTCGCACGCCGCATGACCAACCCGTCCTGCAAATTGAGCTGAATATTGCCCCCGTCACCGGAGGCCGTTGAGGCCGTGAGCCTTCCCTGATCGTTAAGAAAGACAGTATCGCCGTTGACCTGTAAATCTCCGGCTGAGCCGGGACCGTCGTTTCGCACACTGACAAATCCCCCGGCTGAAATTTGCAGCAGCGGCGTATTGAGAGTCACGGCGCCGGCATTGCCGCTGGGAATCGGCGGTAGACCGAAAGCTGCCTGAAACGCTGGGTCCAGAATTTCAGCCGATGAGGCAATCCGACTGGGGATAATTGAGGTCGTTGCTCTGCCACTGATTTCAACAGATGCGGATGCATTGACGGTTACACTGCCCGTATTGCCGCTAGACAGCGTACTAGAACCGAGGAAGCCGCCATCGCGAATCGTTAGTCGGGCGGTGTTGATCACCATGTCACTGAGGTTGCCAGAATTAGTGGTGGTGGTTGAAATCGCGCTCGGCAACAGCACAATGTCATTGTTACCGATAATCTCAATCTGGTCCTGCACGGTAATGTTAATCGCCCCGCCTTGACCGGTGCCAATAGTTGAGGCATTGATGTTGGCAGAATTTAACAGCTGAATATTGTTGGCAGTAATGTCGATATCGCCTGAGCGACCTGACTGTAGCGTAGAGACGGAGATTGCCGATGGAATAGACGGATCGGCGGGCACAAATCCATCTATGGAGATGTTTCCCGCAACCGCAACGTTGACATCACTGCCAGGTGCGTTCGTATATCCCAGCGACAGTAGCCGCCCGCCATCGCGAATCGTCAATGCCCCCGCAGAGACATCAATGCGCCCGGCAGAACCAGTACCTAGCTGATCGATTTCAATAAAGCTGCCGGAGTCTTCGCCAGGGGTGTTACCTGTTAGGCTGAGTAATCCAGTGGCACCAATCGTAATGCCGTCAGCCATTAGCGGCCCAACATTTTGGATGAGTGCCGCCGACCCGTCACTTAGCGTCACATCTCGCCCCTGCACCTGAATCGACCCCTGGCTACCGCTGGCATCGAGCAGCGATCGCTGCGCCAGAGTGATATCGCTAAACTGCGTTACGGCAGCATAGTCATCAATCCAGCGGTTCCCAGCCAAGCTGAGTTGAATCGATCCCTCGCGGACGCTGCCAACTTCCACATGGCCGCCGCCCAGGGTCCCTGCCACTCCTCCGGAGAAATTGACCTCGTTGCCCACCAGGGTCAGACTGTTGCCGGCGCTCACCTGCAGTCCAGCAGGATTGACACTGCGATCGCTAGGGATAAACCGGCCACTCGTCATCAGATGCCCGGTATTTTGCACTGATATGCTGCCGGACTGGCGACCCATCTGCAAGCCCGTTGGGGTACTAACCGTCAGCAGCGGCGCGGCACCAGGGTTAGTGGCGCTAAAGGCCAAATTGTTCTCAAATAGCACCGATTCAGCCGTGGTAGCCAAAAAAGAACCTGGTAGTAGTAATTCAGCGCCTGAACCAAAGGAAATGCCGTTGGGATTCAGCAGAAACAGGTCGGGCGAGTTGCCCCCAGTGAGCTGGAGCTGACCGTTGATGAAAGAGGCATTAGCACCTGTTACCCGTCCCACCACTAAATCAACTGCATTCTGACTGCCATCAAGCTGAAACAAAATGCTGGCATTGCCCGGAGAAAACTCCCCGAAACTGTGGAATAGCGTTTGCAGTTGCTGATTGCCGCCCGTAATTGTAAAAGGACCAGCACCGTTGACCACTGTGCCCGTGGTGCCATCGGAGGTAATGGTCTGCGCCATTGCTGGAGCTAGGCTGGCGAATGCTAATCCAGCAGTGATACCGACAACGAGGCTGGCACGAGTCATCCCAAGTTTCGACGGGGAAGGCTGCGGATTGGTCATATGGCTGTCCTAGATGATGGTATTCCCCCGGTATTGCAGGCTCACATTTCTATGCCTTGACGCATCATCCGGTAGCTCAATGGGCAAGATGGCCGCAACGCAGTTGCTCAACGTTCAGGAGAGCGTTGAGCACCTAACAGAGTGAGTTGGTGGGTAAAGTCAACATGCCCGCAGACTCAAAAACTTCGCTAGGTAATTTCACAGAATGAGGCCTGCTAATTTCTGCGAGTAAAAAATGCCCATAAACAATGCGTTGCCTGGCAGAACCGTTAATTTATGCCCGCCTTGGGCACTCGACAACAAGTCGCTAAATGACTGAGGATTTCAGAAGTTAAGGCAGTCTGAACCAAATTGAATTGTGCGATGTTGACCGAAGTTACGACTGTTTCTGGCCGATTCCAATTAGTAATAAAACGTCACTATTTGCGATCAGGAAAATTTCGTCTCGGTATTTTATTTCAAATAAACTTGGATCTTACTCTGGGCGATTGCTGCACAAACTCTTGACCTCAGAGACTTTCTGCCCTACAAATTTTGTCAGAGTTATTGGCGTCATCAATCACGTTACGTACTAACTTCTCTGCAAAAACACTCGGAAAGACTCTAGAAAATTCATAGAAAATTTATTTTGGGTGGTGCCGAATAAAAAATGTCGGGCATTCTCACAGAGTCGCAGGCGACTAAACCCTGTCCAAGTTGAAAACTTGAGGTTTTGCGATTTGATCAACCTCATCTTACCTCTCATAAGCCCTACGGGCAGGCTGCGCCAACGAAAGGAGAGATGCCGCAGGCGGTGAGGTTTTGTTAGACGCAAAACTACTAGATCTAAATCTGGATGAGGTTTAGCTTTAGCTGCTCACTCCCACTGAGGGTGATGCCTCCTTAATTCCTTTTCTCACCTATGGCTGTCTCCGCGAGTCTTCATCAGCAAATAGCGTTTGGTACCCTGATTGGTCTGACTACGGGACCGTGGGTTTGGCTGCTCTTGACGAGTCCAAGTTTAGCGACTGAACTCAGCTCTGTCGCCAAAGCTGAGAGTTCGCTAGGCAAAAATGCTTCTAAGCAGCAACTGTCTGCCGCCTTAGAGGATGCAACCTTGCCGCGATCGCTTAGCGTTGTTGGCCGTTCATCCCCAGCGGCGGCGACCGCAACGAGCCGTCTATTCAGCAGTCCCCAAGCCTCGTTCAGCGTTGTAGAAGTGGTGCAAGTTAGCGAATTACCGACGACTTCTCCTGTGACTTTCTCTAGCGAGGCGGCTGGGTTAGCCCAGGCACAGGATCCCATCGGCCCAGTGCTCAATCAAGATGTCGAGCCTCCCTCCACTGAGCCGCTACCCGAGCCCGAGCCACCCATGCCGCTGCCCCCACCCGAGGAACTGCTACAGCCTGGTCCCGCCAGCCCGGTTGTCCCGCCGGATACGGCCCCTGAAGATATCCCGCAAACCATTACGGTAGAGAAGTTTGAGGTGGTTGGTAGTACGGTCTTTAGCCCCAAAGACTTTGAGGCGATCACGGCTGACTTTACCAATCGTCCGATCACCTTCAGCGAACTGTTTCAGGCTCGTGCGGCGGTTACACAACTCTACGTTGAGAACGGTTACACCACCTCTGGAGCGTTTATTCCGCCTCAGACTCTGGATACCGGCGTGGTCGAAATCCAGGTAATTGAGGGCCGACTGGAAGATATTCTCGTATCGGGGCAGCAGCGTTTAGATCCGGGCTATATCAGCAGCCGTCTAGGGCTAGCAGGCGCCCCGCCACTGAATGTCGATCGCCTACTCGAAGGCTTGCAGCTTCTACAACTCGACCCGCTGATTGACACCATTTCAGCGGAGTTGGCAGCGGGCGTTCGGCCTGGCACCAGTATTTTAGAGGTTGAGATTACCGAAGCGGATGCCGTGAGTGCGGCGATCACCCTTGATAACGGTCGGTCTCCTAGTGTGGGCAGCTTTCGTCGGGGGGCCGAGTTTACCCATCTCAATCTCGGGGGATTGGGCGATCGCTTTAGCGTGGCCTATGCCAACACCGACGGCAGCAACGAAGTCGACTTCAGCTATACCCTGCCGGTTAGTCCTCACAATGCCACCCTCAGCTTTGGGGCTGGCTACAGCCGCAGTCGCGTCATCGAAGACCCCTTCGATGTTTTAGATATTGAATCGGACTCCTATTACTACGAAGTTACCTATCGTCATCCCGTTTTTCAAACGCCGACAGAGGAGCTTGCCCTCAGCCTTACGGCCTCTCGGCGTGAAAGCGAAAGCGAATTTTTGGGGGGCTTTGGCTCACCGATTCCCTTTCCCAGTCTGGGGGCCGATGATGACGGTCAGACCCGCATTTCTGCCCTGCGCTTTGCCCAAGAATGGACGCAGCGTAGCCCTGAACAGGTGTTGGCCTTGCGATCGCAGTTTAGCCTGGGGATTGGAGCACTCGGGGCCACCGTGAACGAAAGCGAGCCTGACAGTCGCTTTTTTAGCTGGCGCGGGCAAGGCCAGTGGGTGCGGCTACTGGCTCCTGACACATTGCTGGTGGTGCGCGGCGATTTGCAGCTCACTGGCGATGATCTCCTGCCTCAAGAGCAGATTGGCTTAGGCGGTCAGCAAACCGTGCGGGGCTACCGGCAAGATCAGCTGTTGACCGATAGTGGCCTGCTAGCCTCTGCCGAGGTGCGGCTGCCCATCCTACGGGTCGAAGACATTAACGGTATTTTGCACATCGTGCCGTTTGTGGACTTTGGCATGGGGTGGAACAATGGCCTGCGCCCCAACCCCGATCCCAACGTTTTAGTATCCACAGGATTGGGCTTGCAGTGGGAAATGAACAATAACTTTTTTGCCCGCCTCGACTGGGGGATTCCCCTCAACGATGTGAACTCATCGGGTGATTCTCTGCAAGAAAATGGACTTTATTTTTCCCTTAGATTCAATCCTTTCTGATGCTTGAGAAGGGAAAGAAGGCTATCTGTACTCCTCCATTTAAGGATCGGTAAAAACCAGCAGTTGGTGATTTTTTCGGCCTAATCAAACTGAGTAACTTACGTAATTTTGCCCGCTCATCTGCCCCCTCACATCGGGAACATTACCAGCGAGCCTGAGGAGTCAACCGTGATCAGAATCAACGCCATCTGGAAATTTTTAGCCTTAGCGATCGCGGGGTTGTGTCTATTCACTGCGCCGTCTCTACAGGCAGCGACTCCTGAGTCAGTGCTCTCTAGTCCTGCGCTCGCTGCGGTCGATGCCGTTCCTGCCTCCCCAGCCAGGGACCTAGAGGTCGGCAGAGACTACTACGCCGCTGGTCGCTTCCGCGAGGCGATCACCGCATGGCAAGCCGCCGAAGCCCAATCCGCCGCCAGTGGAAACACCTCACAACAGGCCCTTAGCCTCAGCTATCTTTCCTTAGCTCAGCAAGCGCTCAGCCAGTGGGAGGCCGCCGAAGCCGCGATCGCCCAGAGTCTGGAACTCCTTCATCAAACTTCTGAAGGTCGCAATCCCATCATTTGGGCACACGCCCTCAACACCCAGGCCAGCCTGCGGCTACAGATGGGGCAACCTCAGTCAGCGCTGGAAACCTGGGAACAGGCCCAGACCTTTTATCAAGCCGCTAACGATGATATTGGCGTAATCGGCAGCCAGATCAACCAAACCCAAGCCCTGCAGCAGCTCGGATTTTATCAGCGATCCAGAAAACGGTTGGGCGAAATCAATGCTCAACTTTCACAGGCTCCCGACTCAACATTGAAGATCAGCGCCTTTAGAAATTTGGGTACATCGCTGCAAAGAGTCGGCGATTACCGTTACGCCTTCACCCTGTTTGAAAAAGGCTTAGAAATTAGCCGCCGCATTGAGGCTCCCGTTGAGCGCAACGCCATCCTGCTAGATATCGGCAAGCTCGCTACGACCCTAGAGAACTACGAGACCGCGCTGACATACTTCGAAGCTGCTGAGCAAGAAGCCGCCGCCCCGCTTAATCGCCTCCAGTCTCAGCTAGGGCAATTGGAAGTCTATCTCATGCTCAACCAGAGGCGCTCAGCTCAAAGTCTCTTGCCACAGATTCAGCAGCAGTTGGCCGAGCTTCCCCCCAGCCATCCTTCAGTTTATGGGGCGATCAATTTGGCCCACAACTTAGCTCAGCACGACGCCCAGCATCGGCTCCTATCGATTCACGAGCTGAGTCGCTTAGCCGCTGATGCCATACGCGCAGCTCAAGAGTTGGGAGACTCTCGCGCCGAAGCTCATGGGCTCAAACAGCTGGGACAGCTATATGTTCAAACGGGACAAAAGGCAGAGGCGATTGCCCTTACCCAGCAAGCATTGCTCATCGCCAGAACGCAGCAGTTCAACGATATTTTGGCCCAAGCCGCCTGGCAACTCGGCAAATTATTGAAAGAAGACGGTAAACCGGACGCTGCCGCCGACGCCTACCGAGAAGCGATCGCCGCCCTCCAATCGCTGCGCGGTGATTTGATCACCATTAATCGGGACGTACAGTTTTCTTTTCAAAACAGCGTGGAGCCGATCTATCGGGAATACATCGCCCTGCTGCTCAGCAGCGAGCCCACCCAAGCCGACCTTGCCCAAGCTCGACAGCTGATTGAAAGCCTGCAACTCGCAGAGCTTGACAACTTCTTTCGGCAGGCCTGCCTCGATACTCAACCCGAAGCGATCGACCAAATTGATCCCAACGCTGCGGTCATTTATCCCATTATTCTGCCAGACCAAATCGCGGTCATCTTGTCGAGAGCTGACCAGCCTTTGCAGTACTACACCACCGCGATTGAGCAAGCCGCAGTCGAAGCAACCCTACGTCACCTGTTGGAACTGCTGCATCCCTCTTCGGATCGCCAAGAAAGACTGCGCGTTTCTCAGCAGGTCTATCAGTGGCTCATCCAGCCGATTGAGCAGCAGCAAGACCTGACCGATGCTGAAACTCTAGTTTTTGTGCTCGACGGCCTACTGAGAAATATCCCCATATCAGCGCTCTATGATGGCGAGCAGTATCTAATCGAAAAGTACGCGCTGGCCCTCTCTCCAGGATTGCAGTTGATGGCCGCTCAGCCCCTTGACACCGCCAATCTACAAACTGTGATCGGCGGCATTAGCGAGGCCCGCAGCGGCTTTAGCGCTTTGCCAGAGGTGGTATCAGAGGTCAATGCGATCGCCCAAATGGTTGATGCGGCCCCCTTACTCAACGAATCGTTTACCAACCAAGCGGTCGCTGAACAGCTGCAAAACAGCTCTGCGGACGTTGTTCATTTAGCCACCCACGGTCAGTTCAGCTCCAATCAAGAAGACACCTTTCTGCTGACTTGGGAAGGGCAAATCAATATCTGGGAGCTGGCTGAGCTGTTGAAAAATCGGGAAAGCCGCTACAGCCAGGCGGTGGAACTGCTTGTGCTAAGCGCATGCAACACCGCTGCCGGAGACAATCGCGCGGTTCTGGGACTTGCCGGTTTGGCTGTCAAGTCTGGTGCCCGCTCCACCATTGCCACCCTTTGGCCGGTCAAAGATCAGGCAGCGGCCCGGCTCATGATTGGGTTTTATGAAGCACTGCAGCAGCCCAGCGTGACCAAAGCAGAAGCTTTACGGCGAGCTCAACTGACTTTACTCAAAGATCCCAGCTATGGCGATCCATTTTTTTGGTCGGCTTATGTGCTGGTGGGTAACTGGCTTTGAGCATTCTGTCACATCAGAGAGTTTACGGATGGGGGCTTGAGAACGTACGAAAAACCACAGAAGACACTGGATATGGAGATTTCTAGGATCGAAGGGATACCAAAGTTAAGAGGCGCTGTCAACGAGATCTTTTCCAACATTGGTAAAAATCATTTCTGTTGATAAAGCGTCAAAAGCTAACCCATTCCTCTATTTAGGAGAAACTTATGAAACCGAGTTTATGGGCAAGGTCAGTGGGCCTGATATCGCTTACTGTCAGCCTAACTTCGCTGGTCGCCATGCCCAGTGTGGCAACCACCTTTCAACCCCCAGCAGATAATACCGCGCCTAGCCAGGCCTCCGGCGGAGCCTCGCGCGGTGAGTTCATTCCTCCGGATAGCAATACCGCGCCTAGTCAAGCAACGGGCGGAGCCTCGCGCGCCGACTTTATTCCCCCAGCAGACAATGCGGCCCCTAGTCAAGCAACGGGCGGGACGTCGCGAGCTGATTTCGTTCCCCCAGCAGACAATGCAGCCCCTAGCCAAGCGGCGGGCGGAGCGTCGCGGGCCGACTTTGTACTACCCGCAGATAACACAGCGCCTCAGCAGGCGGCTAGTGGCGGCTCCCGGACGAACTTTGTAGCGGATGAGGGAGCCGTGCCCGCCGAAGCTTTTGAGGGCAGCAACCTCTATGGTGCCAATCCCGCGCTATCGACATCAGTCGCCATGATGGCAGTGATGCCCGAAAGCTTCTACGGCACCACCCTGCAGGAACGGCCCACGTTTATGGCATATTTGCCCGCATCGGAAACCGAAGAGGCCGTCTTCAGCCTCAAAGACGAAGCCGGCAATCTTGTCTACCGAACCGAGGTCTCAGTTTCAGGGGAAGCGGGTATTGTCGCGATCGCCCTGCCAGCCGAAGCCCCAGCATTAGAACTTGGCGAAAACTATCAGTGGTTCGTCACGCTGAAACTAGATGAGTCTCTCACCCCCAACAGCCCCTTCGTAGACGGATGGATTAAGCGCATCGAGCCAAGCGCCGCTCTGGCAGCAACTCTGACAGAGGGTGACACGCTTGAGATTGCCGAAGCTTTAGCTGAGAACGGAATCTGGTACGACAGTGCGGCCCTGTTTGCTCAGTTGCGTTCGGAACGGCCAGAAGATTCGCTGGTTGCCTGGCATTGGGAGCAGTTCTTAAATTCCGTCAGTTTAGAGGAATTGCTAAGTGCTTCTATCGCGATCGCGAGCCTACAAAACTAGGCGCAGGTTTCTGATTCAGCAACGTTTTGTGTTTTGAGTAACACAGTGTTTCAAAAAGGGGAATGGTAAAGCAAAGCCCTCACTCATGTCTCACATCAACAGAAATCGGGCTGTTATCAATCAGCTCTATGGCTCTTGGTCGTAAGGCTTATAGAACAGGCATTGGCTTGCCTTTCCCCAAAGATTTTTTTTCGCAACCATTCTTTTTACCCCTTCGTCAGCAGCCCTATTCATCGACCATGCTTTTGAATTTAAAGCAACGAATTCAAAAATTTCAAAGCGTTATTTTCATTACTGCTGGGGTCGCCGCAATCGTCACAGGCGGCAATTTTTTAGGGACTTTCAATTTATTGGAATGGGGGCTTAGAGATCAGTTCTTTCGAATGCGGGCTCAAGAAGCCCCAGATACCCGAATTGTCGTGGTCACGATTGATGAGTCTGATATTCAGGCCGTCGAAGATTGGCCCATCCCTGACCAGGCTTTGGCCGATTTGATTGAAAAGATTCGAGCGCAAAATCCTCGCGCGATCGGACTCGATCTTTATCGTGATTTGCCCGAAGAGCCAGGCCATGCGGAATTGGTTGAGGTCTTTCGCTCGACGCCCCAGCTCATTGGCGTTGAAAAAATAACGGGCAGCTCAGTGCCGCCTCCCCCTGCTTTAGTAGACACGGGTCGGGTAGCTTTTGCCGATCTAGTCATGGATGGTGATGGCAAAATTCGTCGCGGCCTGCTTTCTTCCGAAGATGAAGGGGCAATCAAAACCAGCCTGGCGACTCAAGTCGCTCTGAAATATCTAGAAGCAGAAGGCATCACCCTCGAAATTGTGGATGCGGATAGTCACCGTATGGGTCTTGGCAAGGCTCTCTTCAATCCCCTGCAGCCTTTGGCCTCCGGGTACAAACATAAGGACCTCGGCGGCTACCAAATCCTGATGAACTGGCGAGGCCCGTCATTGGCATTTCAAACGGTTTCGATGCAGTCAGTTCTGGATGGAAAAATTGCTGAGGACTTGATGCGCGATCGCCTGGTCCTTATCGGCTCGATTGCGCAAAGCACCAATGACTTCTTCGAAACTCCCTACAGCAGTTCTTTATTCGCACCCGCCTCGCGAACGCCTGGCGTCATCGTCCACGCTAACCTGTCTAGCCAAATCATTGCAGGAGCGATGGATGGCAGACTGATGCTGCAGGGCTGGTCAGGTTTAAAGGAAGCCCTTTGGATTACCCTCTGGTCAGTCGTCGGGGCTGCTGGCAGTTGGTGGTTGCAAATAGCCAGCTATAGTGGCGGCAAACATAAAGTTTTGGTCGTTGGAACTCTAGCTGCAGCGTTTGGTCTAGCGATCGCAATAATGGGTGGAGCTTATATCGCCTTCCTCAATGGCCTTTTGATTCCAGTTGTCCCACCTATCGTAGGGCTTGCAGCAAGTACTATTGTCAGCACTAACGCCTTCCACAAGCAACAGCTAAATTTAGTTAATCAACAGTTAGAGTTTGCTAATTCACAGCTATTGGATTACTCGAAAACATTAGAGAGAAAAGTATCTAAACGGACTAAAGAACTTGCCGAAGCGAAACAACTTGCCGATGCTGCTAACCAAGCTAAAAGCGAATTCCTGGCCAATATGAGTCATGAATTACGGACACCGCTGAACGGTATCCTCGGCTACGCGCAGATTTTACAACAAAGAGAGCCTCTGACGACGCGAGGGCAAAAAGGAATCGATATCATTTATCAATGCGGTAATCATCTCCTTAATCTGATCAATGACATTCTTGATCTCTCTAAAATAGAAGCTCGCAAGATGGAACTCCATATTGGCGATGTCTACCTGCCCTCTTTACTAGAAAACATTGCCAATATTTGCCAAATTCGCGCAGAAGAAAAAGGAGTTGAATTTCATTATGAACTGGATTCATCTCTACCGGAGGGTTTTCAGGTTGATGAAAAACGACTACGACAGGTTCTGATCAATCTCCTCGGAAATGCCATCAAATTTACAGATCAAGGAAGTGTACTCCTTCAAGTCAAAAAAATCAAAGCATCAGAACAGTCTTTAAGCCGACCTAACACCCATCTCATTCGCTTCCAAGTTAGAGATACGGGCGCAGGCATGACTGCTACACAACTCGAAAAAATCTTTCGACCTTTTGAACAGGTAGGTGATGTCAAAAAGCAGAATGAGGGCACTGGTTTAGGACTCTCAATCAGCCAAAAGATTATCGCTTTGATGAAAAGCCAACTACAAGTTGATAGCCAAATTGGTAAAGGTAGTACCTTTTGGTTTGACCTAGAACTTGCAGCCACTCAAGACTTTATCAAAGCGTCTAAGGCACCTGATCCGGCCAACATAGTTGGGATTGAGGGAGCTTCTCGCAAGATCTTAGTCATCGATGATAATCAAGAAAACTCCTCTATATTGGCTGACTTACTGATGCCTTTGGGATTTGAGGTTATTGAGGCGATTGACAGCAATACGGGCTTAAAGATTGCAGAAACTGAAAAGCCTGATCTCATCATTGTAGATTTGACGATGCCAGGAATGAACGGGCCTGAAATATTGCATCAACTACGGGAACGCTCTGAGACCCAAAAGGTACCTTTGATTGCATCTTCGGCCAACGTGTTTGACCACAATCACGACAAAAGCATAGCGGCAGGAGCGAGTGCGTTTTTGCCCAAGCCTGTTGAATTAAAACCTCTCTTGGCCCTTTTGGAAAAGCAGCTCTCTATAAATTGGATTTATCAGCATGCAACGACAGAAAAACCACGCAAAGATACGAAAATCTCAGGCAGAAATACTACGAATACTGAAGAGATTGTTCTTCCTCCCCAAGATGTGAGATCCCATCTTTATCAGTTGGCAATGCAGGGGAGAATTCAGACATTGCGAGCAAAACTCAATCTTTTAGAGGAGCAAAGTGTTGAGTATGCCCTTTTCTCAAAAACGATTCATCAACTAGCAAAGGACTTTAAAGTTGAAGCAATTCAGAAGTTTATTGCTCAACATCTAGATTAACTTTCTTCAAACCTTCTTAGCTTCTGTAGTTTGCCAACTTGTATATTTTTTGCTGTGTTTAAGCCTGATTGAATCATGAATTCTACCCTTGATGCTGATTTTGTCTTAATTGTGGACGACACCCCTAACAACTTAGAAGTTTTATCTGAATCTCTATCAGATGCAGGATTCGAAATTGCAGTTGCCACAAGCGGCGAGGCGGCACTGAGTCAGCTAGCTTATGCGCCAGTCGATCTGATTCTTTTAGATGTAATGATGCCAGGCATCGATGGCTTTGAAACCTGTAGGCGCCTTAAGGCTGATGAAAGTACGAAGGATATTCCAGTCATTTTTATGACTGCTTTATCAGATTCTACAGATAAAGTAAAAGGCTTAAAAATAGGGGCTGTAGATTATATTACTAAACCTTTTTATCAAGAGGAAGTTATTGCACGAGTCAAGCTGCATTTGCAGTTAAGGAAGCTTAATCAAACATTAGAAAATCGAGTAGCTGAGCGAACTGCCGAAATTCACCAAATGATGGAAGATCTGAAGAATGCCCAAATGCACCTAATTCAACATGAAAAGATGTCTGCTTTAGGGCAGCTCGTCGCAGGCGTAGCTCATGAAATTAATAATCCAGTCAACTTTATATACGGCAATTTAAAGCCTGCAAGTGACTACAGCCAAGATTTGTTAGAACTTGTCGAACTCATTCTTCAAGAACATGCAGATTTATCTCCTGCTGTGATATCAAAAATAGAAGAAATCGATCTGGAGTTCATCGAAGAAGATTTACCTAAGCTGCTATCTTCAATGGAGATGGGCACAGAGAGAATTCGGGATATTGTTTTATCTCTACGTAATTTTTCTCGTTTAGATGAAGCAGAAATGAAACCAATAGATATCCACGAAGGGATTGATAGCACTCTACTTATTCTACACAACCGTATCAAGGCCAAACCTGAACGTCCAGAAATCCAAATAATCAAAAACTATCATGAGCTTCCTGGCGTGGAGTGTTACGCCAGTCAGCTCAATCAGGTTTTTATGAATTTGATTGGTAATGCAATTGATGCGCTTGAAGAGGCTTTTCTGGAAGGAAAGATAAGCTCGTTGATGATTCAAATCGAGACTCAGTGGATAAACGATAATTCCGTTTCAATTTTGCTCAAAGACAATGGTCCTGGAATACCTGAATCGGACCTGACTAAGCTATTTGAAGCCTTCTTTACGACTAAGCCCGCAGGTAAGGGAACTGGTCTTGGCCTGGCGATCAGTCATCAAATCATTACGGAACGGCATGGTGGAACTATTTGTTGTCAATCAGTTATTGGTGAAGGAACTCAGTTTGTTATCGAGTTGCCGATCAAACATTTGTCAACATCTCCTGTGGCCGAGGCAGAGTATCAACTTTCGAGCGTTTAGCATGACGTATTAGCCAAGACTTGATATTGAATGTCTGCACATTGTTGGTTGACGAATTGGCGATCGCCAGATGCGCACAATATCCAATTCTCTTAATCCCAGCTACACAAAAGGTATGAACCATCCCTAAGTACAGGGCACACCGCTTATATAGTTTCACGAAAGTTTTAAGTCTTTGTTCTACAAGGCTTCTAGAGAAAGGCTGATAACAGAACTCATAACTGCGTCCGGCTGACTATAGAGTGGCAGCTCATGCTTTGAACATATGCCCCGACAAAGCATTAAGGCTTTCCCTACAAAATTTTTCTCTAATTTAACTGACCTGCCCCTTCTACGGATTGCCATAGCGGCTGGCGCTGGATTCCAGCAGCACGGCTTGGCTGTCAGCAAGTTGAAAAGCTTTGGGCATAGTCTTGCCGGGCTGAAGAGCTACGCCGGGAGAGGCGATCGCCACCTGCCACCTTTGCAGATCAATCTGCAGCCAGTCGCCCAACGTCACCTCCAGGGGGGCACCGCCCATATGGGTCACCATTGCTACCTGATATTTTGAGGCTGCTGCCTCAGTCGGTGCCGTACGCAGTCCATAAAAGACTGTCTGTTCTGGCGTCTGAATGTGGTTGAAGCGATCCAGATTGGAGAGGTTGTCTCGCAGCCACGGATTTGCCAGCCGGAACCGGCGCAGAGCCAGATTATACGCAACTTGATCCGGTTCAATGACATCCTGCTGGAGCCATACATTGCACAGCTCGTGGGCATCTTCCATAAAATTTTTGGCGAAGTCTTTCAGCTTGTTCACGTCAAGCTGGGTGAGCACCGCTGATTTATCTGGAGTATTGAGCTTTTGCAGATTTTTCGCTGATTTGCGGGTTTGCGCTTTTTCTTTTATCGCCTCTGCTTCCGGATCGGTGGTGATGAACTCTTGGCAGAGTTTAGCAACTTCGTCGAGGTCGTAATCGGTTTCCTCGATCGCGTCATATAGCCCTTTCACAAACTGCCGTAGTTCACCTAGTTTGGTGAAGCCCATGCCCTTGAGGCGGGGAAACAATGCCGGCCAGTCATAGGTTTCGGGAATGATCTGCCAGTCAAGAAAGCCGCCAATTTCTTCGGCCACAACTTTAACGCCATAGCGATCATCGGTGTTGCGCAAAAAGCCCCAAGGTGCTCGCATGGTGCAGTTGATAAAGTCCATCGGCAAGCCAGGGCTAAACCCGTAGGTCATCAGAGCGATCGCGGGATTGTCGTAAGCGTTATTCAAAACTTCGGGTAAACCCTGGCCCAGATTCCAGTTGATGTCCAGTTCTAAATCAACCTGGGTGCCGCGCCGCAGGGTATCGTGGTTGCCGCAGCCCGTAATCCAGTTCGCTCCCACCTGCATTTGCTCGGTCACGCGCCGCCACTTTTTGTCCCAAAATTGGCGAATGCTGGGGGTATTGTGGGCAAAAATCAGCGGCCCCCACTGAAAAGCATCCGGCTTAAATTCCACGATGTCGCGATAGGTGGAAATCTCTTCCCAGCCTTCCGCCGGCCAGGGTCGCCCATCTTCAAAGATGGTAAAGGGCCGCCGTACACCATTGCCGACTTCCTGCAGCACTTCGGCCATGTCGCTTAAATAATTGTCGTCATACTCCACTCGACCCGACAGGGGATTAAAGAATTTGAAATCTTGTGCTCCATCGACGCGAATGCCATCAACGCCCGTATTGTTTTTACGCCGCTGCATTTCCAGCAAAATACCGCGTACTGTTGGATTCTGATGGTTGACGTCTTGACCATACATGTTCGGCCCTTTGAGGAAGCGACCATTTAGCAGATTGATACCCTGGTTGTCGGCGTGGCCATACACAATGTCATAAATCACCTGGATTGGCCCGGTGGGAAAATTATGCAGCGTCTCAATAAACTCCACCAGTTCATCGGGGCGTAAGGTTTCCAGCACCGACGGATCTGTGGCTGAGCAGCCAAAAATCACAATGTCATAACCCCAGTTTTGGGTGTCAGGCTTTTTGAGAGTGACTTTAATGGCACCTGCTTCACGCTCAACTTCAGCAGTTTCGGGGTCCATCTCGCCCATATCGTCTTCGTCAATGATGAAGAAGCCGTGGCCGAGTTCGTGCTCACCGCGATATTCCACGGTCGGTTCAATGGGCAGAAGCTGGACGGCTTCGTAGCCGATAAAGTTTTGCTCCGCCGGTGTCAGACTTTGCTGCTGCTTGAGCTTGGCGGCAATGGTGCGATAGGCTGCCGTTAACCCGCTCAAATAACCATTTGGCGAGGCTGTGTTGACGTGCAGTTGCAAAATATTGGTTGGTGGATGCACGCGAATCACGCCGTTGTCGTCCGCGTCACCCTGAGTGAAATAGGCTAGATCAGCGCGATCGCGCTGCAGCTGCCCCATGTCATAAAGCTCGGCGGGCGCGTAGACGCCATAGGGCAGGGAATAGGCTAAACAATCGCCAATCACCCGCACTTCATTCGTATGTATGTCGAGATAACGTAGCCAATAGAACGAGCCGAATGCGTCCTTAGTGCCCGCCTTCATGCCTGAAAGCACGCCCCAAAAGTATTCGCCCTGCTTGACCAACTCCACATAATCGCGCCGAAAGGCAATCTTTTGAGTGGCCTTGGTCGGATCAATTTTTTTCGTCGGCGTAAACACTTCTAGGTAAATATTTTTTGGCTGCACCATATCAGCACCCAGCTCTGGTGCCCAAAAGCCAATTTCCGTCAGCCCATCTGCTCGATAGTTGGCGCCCAACCGTGTCGCGAGGGTCTGCGCCTTGTGATACAGCGTTTCACCTGACTGGTGAACTTGGTTTGCCCAATCAACTAAGGCTTGCGTTTCTGACTCTGACAGTTGAATGCGATCGAGGGTGGCAACCATGAAGCTTAATTCCTTCGTAGAAAAATCACGACTGGGGGTCAATCAAACCGCACCGTATCACGCGGATACGGCGTTATTCCGTTAGCCAGACAACGAACTAATAGCCCAGCTTGAAGACCGCAACGCCGAGGGGTGGCAGCACCAAACTCAGGGCGTGGGGCCAGCGAGGATGATCCCAATCGTGACTCTGCTTACCCCCTAGGTTGGTGACGCCGCTGCCGCCATATTTCTGAGAATCGCTGTTAATCAGCTCGCGGTAGTAACCTGACTGAGGCACTCCTACCCAGTAATCATGAAGTGGCTGTGGCGTAAAGTTGCATACCGTGACAATAAAGTCGTCGGAGTACTTGTCGCGGCGAATAAAAGTGACCACGCTGTTGTCAGCGTCGTTGCACTCAATCCATTCAAAGCCCTGGTGGGAAAAGTCGTCAGTATACAGGGCCGGCTCTGACTGATACATCGCGTTGAGATCGGCGACAAACTGCTTCAGCTTTTGGTGAGGCTCCCAGTTCAACAGGCTCCAGTTGAGATCATGCCAGGCATTCCACTCAGTGGTCTGACCAAACTCCATGCCCATAAACAGGGTCTTTTTGCCCGGATGGGTGAACATGTAGGCGAACAGCGATCGCAAGTTGGCAAACTTTTGCCAGTCATCGCCCGGCATTTTTTGAAACAAGTTGCCCTTGCCGTGTACGACTTCATCATGGGACAGCGCCAGCATGAAGTTTTCATTGAAGGCATACCACAGCGAGAACGTGATGTTGTTTTGGTGATAGCGGCGATAGAACGGATCTTGGTGGAAGTAGTAGAGCATGTCATGCATCCAGCCCATATTCCACTTCAGGTTGAAACCCAGGCCGCCAACGTAAGTAGGGCGAGACACGTTGGGCCAAGCCGTGGATTCCTCCGCAATGGACAGCACGCCGGGGTAGTAGCCGAATAGCAAAAAGTTGAGCTGCTGCAGAAAATCGACCGCCTCTAAGTTTTCGTTGCCGCCGTATTGATTGGCAACCCACTCACCATCTTCGCGATCGTAGTCGAGATACAGCATCGAGGCGACGGCATCCACTCGAATGCCGTCGATATGATACTTGTCGAACCAAAACAAAGCGTTAGCAATTAAAAAGTTGCGAACTTCGTGGCGAGCGTAGTTGAAAATCAGCGTGCCCCACTCTTTGTGTTCGCCTTTCCGAGGATCGGCATGCTCATAAAGATGGCTGCCGTCAAAGTAAGCCAAGCCGTGGGCGTCTTTAGGAAAGTGGCCCGGCACCCAGTCGACAATGACGCCAATGCCCTGGGCGTGGCACTGGTCAACAAAGTACATAAAGTCTTGAGGACTGCCAAAACGAGAAGTGGGCGCAAAATAGCCGGCCACCTGATAGCCCCAAGAACCGTCGAAAGGATGTTCGGCGATCGGCAGCACTTCAATGTGGGTATAGCCCAGTTCCTTCACATAGGGAATCAGACGATGGGCCAGTTCGCGATAGGTAAGAAAGCGAGTGCCCGGCTTCTGATCAATCCGCACTGAGAAGTTTTCGCCCTCTGGCGGATTGTCCACGCTGTCGTGAATCCAGGAGCCCAAGTGCACTTCGTAAACCGAAATGGGTCGCTCCTGGGGATCGGTGTTGCGACGCTGCTCCAGCCAGCTTTGATCGTGCCATTCATAACTCAAGTCCGCCACAATGGAGGCGGTCTCAGGCCGCACCTGCTGTTGAAAGCCATAGGGATCAGACTTCAGAAACAAATGTCCAGCGGCGTTTTTAATCTCATACTTGTAAATTTCGCCAACCGACAGTTCAGGAATAAATAAATACCAAACGCCCCCGTTGAGCATCCGCATCTGGTGCTTGCGGCCATCCCAGTTATTGAAGTTGCCGACCACGGAGATGTTGCGGGCGTTGGGAGCCCAGACGGCAAAGTAGACGCCTTGAACACCGTCTACCTCAACAGTGTGCGCCCCCATCTTCTCGTAGATCAAATGATGATTACCTTCTTTGAAGAGATGAATATCAAAGTCGGTCAGCAGCGGTGATTTGAACGCATAAGGATCGTGCATAACGCGCTCATGTCCCTGCTCCTTCACCTTGATTAGGTAATTTTTATCGGGACTACCCGACATCTCACATTCAAAGAAATGGGGATGATGAATCGACTGCATCGGATATTCCTGCCGCTTTTCAGGATGAATTACCCAGGCCGCCTCGGCATCCGGTAAATACGCCCGCACCACCCAAGCTGAGTGGCCATTGTTGTCTGACAGCATGTGGGCTCCCAAAACGTCAAATGGGTTACTGTGGCGATTTTCCACAACGTTGTAAACCAGTTCGGGAGAAAGAGAAGCGGTTGACATAAATAAATGAAGATAAAAATTAACTGCAAGCGGGGCTATCAAAGTGAGCCAGCAGGTAGAAGCATAGCCGAATGGGTCACATCCCTAAAGACCATAGACTTAAAGGCAATTAGTTAGCCTTACATCGGCACCCGCGCATTAGTAGTGTCTTAGAAGAAAATCCCTCGTGCAAACATCCCTCGCAAGAACGACTTTGCCCGAGTGATCGCCTTCTTGATCGCCACCAGCTATGAGCATCTGTAGGTCATAGCTGGCAAATTTGGCAGAACTGAAAGTGCGGGCCGAAGCGATGGGAACGCGATAAAAATATTTACGGCTGCGATCGCAAATAATGCACGATTGCCTGTAGGCCCAAACGATAACTTTCCGCCCCAAATCCAGAAATTTGTCCGATGGCAACTGGAGCAATGTAGGAATGATGGCGAAACGCTTCACGCTGATGGATATTGCTGAGGTGAACTTCCACAGTGGGAATGGCCACAGCCGCGATTGCGTCTCGAATGGCAACGCTGGTGTGAGTGTAGGCGGCTGGATTGATGACTAATCCAGCAAAAATATTAAGGGTGCCTTGGATCAAATCTACCAAGACACCCTCATGATTAGATTGCTCGATGCAAACCTCAACTTCCAAAGCCGCCGCTTCTTGATGTACAAGACTGTCAATGTCCTGCAGAGTTTTATAGCCATAAACTCCAGGCTCACGCTGGCCTAGCAAATTAAGATTAGGGCCATGCAGCACTAAAACTTTGAGTAAACGTTGACTCACACTTTATCGAAAGCGGCGGTCGTCAACTGGCACAGGGATAGGCTCTGCTTCGGGCTGGGCTTGGGGGCCGAAAAGAGCGTCGGCTAGCCGATTTAACCACTCCTTCAGCTTTTCCAAAACCTTTTCAATATCCATGGAAGCGTTCTCCGTCTCGGCGTTATGCACTTACAAGAATCAATCTTATGCTAAGTCAAATTCCGAAATATCGAAATAATCCGGATGGCTAGGACAAATAGGGTCCTGTATTGATGATAACTAATATTGCCAAATGATCAACCTTAAGCAAACGTTAATTGCTAGCCAGCGATCGCCGCAAGAGGTCCAGTGCTGAGCAACAACTCAAATGTCGGATCCAGTCGCGACCCCGCAGATTGCCAAACTGAAAAGCCTGGCTGAAGACGCTGCGGTCAGGGCCGGCAATGCCGATGTAGACCAGGCCCACAGGTTTTTCGGTAGTGCCGCCGCCCGGGCCGGCAATCCCCGTAATGCTGACGCCCCAGTCAGTGGCGAGGCGCGATCGCACCCCAGCGGCCATTTGGCACGCCACCGGATCGCTGACGGCTCCCTC
>JBCCJU010000044.1:0-35472 GCA_039027715.1 Cyanobacteria bacterium P01_C01_bin.120 | reverse complement strand
TGATCGGATTCGCTAAAACCTGTTCAATCCATGCTCGCTCCACTTCAGGATGTTTCTGCGAAGCAAAGTTGTCAAAATAGCGCGTGGTTTTGAGCATAGCCCATTATACGGTTGGGTTCTGACCAAGCGATCGCCCTACAATCGCTTAGCGACAACGTTTTGACTTGAAGCGATAGCGACCACTTCGAGTCAGAACATTTTCCACCCTCCTTGCAGAAACTGGAGCGCGATCGCGGTTATGTCGTAGGCGATCGCCCATCTCAAAATAGACTTGCCATCGCCATAAGCGTTGTGCCTGTGCAGGTTGAAGCGATCGCACTTATATGACAAGCTTTCCTATACTGCTTCATCTAGCACACGGATGTGCAACACCTCATTGCCCATCAGTGGCTCAATCTGCGACTTAGACACTACTAAAACCGCGATGGTCTCCCCAATCGCGTTAAATACTTCCAGACTGTAGCCATCCTCACCCTCAGCAACCGGGTGATGCTCCACAATGGTCGCCACATCGCCTTGATGTAAATGATGTTTCGGAAAATCTTCCTGTAAAGCAACCCGCGTGAACAGCTCAAACGTCATGCCCTCACCTCCTTGTCCGGATACAGCGTGATGAACTTCGTTACTTTCGTTTCATACTCAATCATCCAGATCGTGATCACAGCCAAACCAACGTCATTTACCCCCGGCAACACACCTCGAATCTCATAGACATCACCAAATCGATTTGGTTCATCGGATAGTGCAGCTTCCAAAGGCAAGATTTGACTCCTCAAGTCGGCTTCTAATTGCTGCCAGTTCTCCAGAGTGTAACCTGCTTGCTCTAAAAACTTTGATTTATCATCTGCATCTCGCCAAACCAGCAGATACTGGGTTAGCTTCGCTTCTGCAATCACGGCATTTAGAGATAATTTCATTATAAAAATTGCGGCGAGTGCATGATGGGCAAGAGTCTCTTACTCCGCTTAAACAAGCGCTAGGTAAGACAATTATGCTGCTGGTGTAGAAGAGAACGATGGGCGATCGCCTTCGAGCCCAAATCGGTTTCCTCTAAAATAGAGCTAATCTTTTTCCTGCACTTTGATGGCGACCCCGCAGTTTCAACCACAGCCCGCCCTGTACGACACTGACTTTTACCAGTGGGCACAGACGATGGCCCTGGCCCTCAAGCAGGGGCACTGGGAAGATTTGGATATTGAAAACCTGGTAGAAGAGATAGAAAGCTTGGGGCGTTCTGAAAAGCGGGCACTCAAAAGTCGATTAGAAGTGCTTTTGATGCATCTGTTGAAGTGGGCCTATCAACCAGAACAGCGCAGCAACAGTTGGCTAGCTACTATGACCGAACAGCGACTGCGGATCCAAGATCTGCTAACTGAGAGCCCTAGCCTGAAGCCCTACTTACAAACCGAACAGGCACGATGCTATGCCAGTGCCCGAAAATTGGCTGCCGCAGAAACCGGGTTAGCCTTGAACACCTTTCCTGAAACTTGCCCTTATTCGCTACCAGCGATTCTCACCGACGGCTTTCTACTCTATTAGTTGCCAGCCTAACAACTCAACTAGCGTCAACGTAATGGTTTAGCGATCGCTGATCACCACAAATTAATAAGTTCCAGCCTCCTTGCAGAAACTGGAGCGCAATCGCGGTGATGTTGTGGGCGATCTCTCTACCAAACGATTTCGTCACCTATCGCGTAGATTTCGCAGGCTGCTTCAACCCCAATCTCTAGTAGATCATCCTGACAGTCAGCCTGAGCTGCTGCGTCGGCGGCTTCCTGACTAGCCTCTCCCTCAGCCCAGCCATAGCCCAAAAGGCCCTGATCGTCGGCGCTAACGAACATTGATTTATACTCTGGGCTCTCACTATAAAATTGAAAATCCAAGGCAAATTCTTCGTCGTCTCCAAACGGAATATCATCAACCGCAACGGCTTCTACTGGTTGAGACGGTTCCGATTCAGGCTGGGACGGCGCCGGCTCTGGGGGAGCCGGGGTTTGCCCGATCAAGTTAGCTTCCTTAAGCCCCACTATCAAAGCGGTGATTGCGCCAATCACGCCAGCCAATCCAGTCAAGATGCCGGGCAATGTGCTCCAAAAGCTGGACCCACCTGTATTCGTTGACTTATCACCATCGCTCATGATTTAGATTCTTTGCTCTGCCAACTTATAGCGCCTTCAGTTTAGTGCCATATTCACCATACCGATTACTTTTGCCGGATGGAGTGAGGGTGCGGGCGATCGCATTTCCCAAAAATTGGTAAGAGCGATCGCCCACTGTGCACCTACAGCGCCATTGCAGGAATCTGAATGCCGTTGAGGATGCCCTCGGTTTGGGCCATATGCAGCATCAGGTCAACTACCCGGCAGGAATAGCCCCACTCGTTGTCATACCAAGCAACCACCTTGAAGAACTGGCTATTGAGCTCAATGCCGGCTCCCACATCAAAGGTGCTGGAATGGGGATCAGTGGTGAAGTCCGAGGAAACCACGGCTTCTTCCGTGTAGCCCAGAATGCCTTTCATGGGACCCACCGACGCGGCTTTCATCGCCTCACAAATGGCAGCGTAGCTGGTGGGCAGTTCCGTTCTAAAAGTCAGGTCCACCGCCGACACGTCCGGTGTGGGCACCCGCAGGGCCATGCCCGTGAGCTTGCCCTTCAGTTCCGGCAGTACCAGGGCCACAGCTTTGGCAGCGCCCGTAGAAGCTGGAATGATGTTTTGTCCGGCACCGCGTCCGCCGCGTAAGTCCTTTTTGCTGGGACCATCGACGGTCGGCTGGGTGGCCGTGGCAGCGTGGACGGTAGTCATCAGCCCCTCAGCCAGACCAAAATTGTCGTGAATTACTTTGGCGATCGGCGCCAAGCAGTTAGTCGTACAGCTCGCGTTAGACACAATGAGGTCTGTCGCGGGGTCAAAGGTCTCATGGTTAACCCCCACCAACAGCGTGGCGATTTGATCGGGATCTTTTGTAGGAGCCGAGAGGATCACTCGGCGGGCGCCAGCATCCAAATGCAGCTTGGCCCCGTCATACTTGGTGAAGAGACCCGTCGATTCCACCACATAATCAGCATCCAGCGCCCCCCAAGGCAGTTCTGCCGGATTCCGAATTGAGAAGGTGGGAATAAACTTGCCGTCGACTTCGATGCCGTTTTCTTTAGCTTCAACGGTGCCGCGATAGCGTCCGTGAGTGGAGTCATATTTGAGCAAGTAAGCCAGATTCTCGGCGGGTACTAGATCATTGATGCCCACAAACTCGATATTGGGGTTTTTGATGGCGGCGCGGAAAACGAGACGGCCAATGCGGCCAAAGCCGTTAATGCCTACTTTGAGAGTTGCCATTGATTTTGGGTTCCTTTGAATAAATGTGCAAAGGACAGACCGACTCAATCACGGTTGGCTCAAACCGGCCTGTTTTGACCCATAAAATCACGACACTAGGGTGGAGGGGCGATCCCTTTGGTTTACCTCAAGATTGTGAATGATTTTTATTTTGAAATGTAAATCACCGCCTGAGCGTAAAGGTGGCGTCAACCTGATTCAGATTGGGATTGTAGTAAGGATCGCCGCCGATCGCCGCCAAATATTTCTGCCAGCGGTTTTGAAAGGTCGCCAGTTCTTCGGGCAGGACAGTACAGTCACGGGAAACCGATTCATAGTGAATTAATTCCACAAAAGGCGTACAGACGTTGCGATAGCCGGCTTGATACAGCTTCAGACAAAAGTCCACGTCGTTATAGCTGAACGGAAAGATTTCGTCTAAACCGCCGACTTCATCAAACACCGATCGCCGCAGCATCAGACACGCACCCGTGACGCACAAATAATTGCGGTTCACCACGTTGGAGCAAAAATAGCCGCGATCGCGGTTGGGCAAATTATAAAAGGCATGGCCGGGCCGTCCTTCCAGAATAACCACGCCAGCATGCTGAATATGATGATTGGGAAACAGCAGCTTGACACCCACTGCCCCAATGGGTGTCTGCTGAGCCAGCTCCAGCATCGACTCAATCCAGTCAGGAGTGGTGATCTCAATGTCGTCATTGAGCAGCACCACCATGTCACCCCGGCTACCCTCGACTCCAGCATTGATGCGTCGCGAAAAGTTGAAAGGTTCGTCACAGCGCACCAAATTGATATTGAAAGCTTTAACTCGATGGAGTGTCTCGGGGGGAATGTCGTAGCCGTCCACGACGACCAGCTCAATATGAGAATAGGTACTTTGGGCAACGATGCTGGCCAAGCAATTTTCTAGGTGCGATCGCTGACCAGGGGCCATCATCGCCCCGGCACTAGGAATAATGATGCTGACCAGGGGTTGAGTGACCAACTGACGACGCACGCGATAGAACCCCACCTCAGACGTTTCCTCCGCCCGACCGGGATAGGGACTCCGCTGAGTCATATCGGTTAAGGCTCGCTGGGCCGCGGCAAACGCCCAGGGCTTAGCCTCTGCGCCCCAGGTTACTGACGTTTCTGTCAGGCGCCAGTGATAAAGAATCTGTGGAATATGATGAATGCGCGAGGTCTGCTCAGTCAGCCGCAGCATTAAATCCCAATCTTGCGCCCCGTCATACTCAGAGCGAAAACCGCCCACTTGCCGCACCAGGGATGTACGGTAAACCCCCAGGTGACAGGTATACATGCAGCCGTGAAAGTAGTCGGGCGACCAATCAGGTTTGAAAAACGGACCTTTGTGCTGTCCCGCTTTGGTGATCTTGTCTTCATCGCTGTAGAGAATATCGACATCAGGCTGCTGACAAATGACTTTGGCATTTTCATACAGCGCCGCGATCGCCAGTTCGTCATCATGATCTAGTAGGGCGATAAAGTCGCCGGTCGCCCGCTCCAGCGCCGCATTAGTGGCGGCAGAAATACCGCCGTTCTGGGGCAAAAAGAGGACTTGGATGCGATCGTCGATGCCCACGTACTGTTCTAGAACGGGCCGCGTCTCTGGCGCCGGCGAACAGTCATCGGCGAGGATTAGTTCCCAGTCAGAATAAGCCTGGGACTGCACCGAGGCGATCGCTCGTCTCAGCAGTTCCGGTTCGGTATTGTAGACCGGCACCAAAACCGAGAAGCGCGGTGCCTTTTCCCACTTTTTAACTGTCTCTCGCACAGCCATAACGGCTTCTGGAGAAAGCTGTTGAGCCTGCAGCCAGTCAACGTATCGCCGCTGTTCCCGGATGCGCTTTCCCGTCCACAAAATATATTTGCCAACATCCTTGACGGCACTGCCCAGGCCCCGCTCTTGCCAAACCTTGCCAAATGCCAAGGGCTTATTAAGCCAGAACTTTAAGGACATAGACAAACACAAGAACGCCAGCAGCTATCAGCATGGCACGGTTCGACCCGATTTAGGCAACAGCAGATAACATTGCCGAGACCCAATCAATTTGTCCACGCCACGACCACCGCCCTCATTAAAAACGAAGATTTACCAAGAGAGCTACTCTGAGTTTTACATTCACCGACAGGCAACTAACTCAAAACTCAAAACTCAAAACTTCAAACTCATGTATTCCTTAGCCGACGCCAAAGTCAGGAAACTCCATCGTGATTTGTGCGGCTACCAGTTTGGCCAACTCGATATTGAGTCCCTCCGTGCTGTGGACATCATCTACAAAGGCAAATTGATCAACTACTAAGTCACCGGGCAGTTCGCTAGGGCTACCGCTGCCGAGCTGATCTAAGTAGTCGCGATAAGATAGCTCCGCAATTGGCTCTAGAGCCTCTGGCAAGGAGTTCTGCCAGTTTTGCAAGCCCGCTTCGAAAATATCGACGGCATCAATTACCAAGACATTATCAACGGGATCAGGTGCACAGTCAGTTCCTAACACAGCATCCTGCAGGCTATTCAAGAAATTACTGATCCAGGAATTCTCAGCGATCGCGCCGCTATGGTTCAACAAATCATCCGACAAATCGGACAGTAGCCCACATAAAAACTGCCGGGCGGGCTCGTCTAAGAACTGACTAAATTGATCGACAGCAGCCTCCGGATTTGACGATGGGCCATCGTAAAGCAGGCTGAGTTGAGTATTGATGGCCGCCGCCGTGTTGGTCAGAAACTCACGGGTGTCACCCGCAAAATCACCTGCTAATAAATCATCCACCTGCTCGTCGATTTGCCTGGCAAGCGGAATGTCGCCCAGGAGAGGAATGCCAGCAATGACAATATCGTCAACCAGTCCGTCGATACTCGCGATCGCCGCCTCGATATTGCCGGCAATTTGAGCCGCTAATTCCTGCTGCAGCGCCTCATCATCGGTTTTATCGGGACTAAAAATGATGTCAGCCAGGGCAGCGATATCCGGCAGCACTTCCAGGACGTCATTGCTGCCAGCGCTGAGGAGAACATCTGGCCGATCAGCCGCATCGGCTACGACAGCTCCCGCTGCAATCAAGTCCAAGGAGAAGAGCTGAGCTTGGCTTTGCAAGCCGATGGGGACAACCGCCAAATCATTGCTAGCGGAGCCAAATTCATCCGTGGTGGCCCCGGCAACGGCATAGTTGACCGTTTGCTCCATGGGGTTGGTTTCAAAAGTGGGCAGTAATCGAAATCCCAAGTCTATTGTGGCTGGGTCAATCCCGAGTTGCGCCGCGATCGCTTCCCCCAATACCAGGCCATTCGAAGCTTTGCCATCGCTGTAAAGCGGCGGCGGAAAAGGTTCGAGGCCAAAGGCACCAGCCAGAACATCTAAATTGCCCGTATCAAACAAGCTGTCGCCCAAAAAAGCCAGCGTCATGGGTTGATCAAAAGGAGATTGTTAGGTCTCCATAATATTGCTTTCCAACAATCTTCTAAATCAATTGCGCGGGGCTGCCGACTAGCCACAGTTGGGTCGTATGCCACGTGACCGTTTGATGCTGAATCTGTCGCCGCAGCAGCTTTTCAATGGTCGCCAGTTCCTGAGCCGACAGCGTAGCCGCTAAACGGGAATGATAGCTGTTGGGCTGATGGGGATCAAACCAGCGATCGCACAGCTTTTCACTGACCAACACTCTGCTCTGCACCGGCTCCTCCGACCAAGTGACTGACAGACCCGCCGTTTTCCCTAGTTGAGCCAAGGTCGCGCCATCCCAACCAAAGCGGGGATCGGCAGTATCCCCATAAAGTGCCGCTTCTGCCTGCTGCCAGCGCTCATAGAGTTGCGGCGGCAGTGCATCAGGAGACACCAGTTGCCAGAGGCGTTGGCTATGTTGAGGAATAGTTTCGGCCAGAGCCAGTCGTCCGATGGGGCTGAGCGCGGCCAATAGCGCTTGGAGTACGGGCAGCGTCGGGGCGATCGCGCTAAATACGTTGCGCCCCACCATGCGGTCAAAGACTATTGCTGGCGCTTGCTGCTGCAGCGTCAGCGCTAACTCCGATAGCGGGGCATGGAATACGACGGGGCGATCAAGTTCTGGCAACAGGGCAGCCTGTTCAGTGAGAGCCGCTAAATCTTGAGCCGTGGCGGCCCGCGCATAGACGCCGCCCTCGGGCACGCGGCGCACTGCCTCCCAAGTGAGCAAGCCGCTGCGGGCCTGCAAGTCAAAAATAGTGTGATGTCGCTGAATCTCTAGAGCGGCAAAGAGGCGATCGCGGACTTCCCCCAACCGCTCTCCTGTCTGACTAATGGTGCGCTGCAGCCAGCGATCGCGGGCCGGATCGTCGGGACTATAGGTCAGCGCTTCCACCGTGGGCAGGCTGGTACCTTCCACCATGGCCGCCAACTGCGCCTCCCGCCGTCGTACCACCTGCTGCTGAATAGCTCGCTCATTGCCCTGCTCCGACGGTTGATAAAACACCTGTCCCTGGAGTCCCGCCGGTAAATACTGCTGCGCCACCCAATGCTCTCGATAGGAGTGGGGATACAGATAGCCTTTGCCGTGACCAAATCCAGTTTTATCGCGGTTGGGGTCACGCAGCGGATTGGGTACGTCCTGCTGCTGTTCTTTTTCCACCGCCGATAGCGCATCAAAAAATGCCATCACACTGTTAGACTTGGCTGCCGTCGCCAGATACAGCGTTGCCTGAGCCAGGGGATAGCGACCTTCCGGCATGCCAACCCGATCAAAGGCTTCAGCACAGCTGAGGGCCACGGTGACCGCTTGCGGATCCGCCAAGCCAACGTCTTCACTAGCCAAAATCACCAGTCGTCGAAAAATATAGCGCGGATCTTCGCCCGCATAAATCATGCGGGCCAGCCAATACAGCGCCGCATCGGGGTCCGAGCCCCGCACGCTTTTGATAAAAGCGCTGATCGTGTCAAAGTGGGCGTCACCTTCTTTGTCATAAAGTACGGCCCGCTGCTGAATCGACTCTTCTGCTACGGCCAACGTAATGTGAACGGTGCCGCTGCTATCTGGCTCAGTCGTCTCAACTGCCAGTTCTAAGGCATTGAGCAACGCCCGGGCATCCCCATTAGCGACATTGACGAGGTGCGATCGCGCCTTTTCCTCAATGCGGATAGACCGACTGCCATAACCTCGCACCGCATCCGTCAGAGCCTGCTCCACCACCCGATGCAGGTCAGGACTGTCTAGAGACTTGAGCTGAAAGACCCGCGATCGACTCACCAGCGCTTTATTCACTTCAAAAAAGGGATTTTCTGTGGTCGCGCCAATCAAAATCACCGTGCCGTTTTCCACCCAGGGCAGCAGCGCATCCTGCTGGGCTTTATTGAAGCGATGCACTTCGTCGATAAACAAAATGGTGCGGCGACCGAATTGGCCGCGCAAGTCTTGGGCTTGGGCGATCGCCCCGCGAATATCCTTCACTCCCGCCAGCACTGCATTCAGCGCCAGAAACTGCGCGCTTGTCGTATTAGCAATAATCTGCGCCAGCGTCGTTTTGCCAGTGCCCGGTGGTCCGTAAAAAAGCAGCGACGATAATTGATCCGCCTGAATCGCTCGCCGCAGCAACCGCCCCGGCCCCACTACCGCATCCTGCCCGATAAATTCATCCAGCGTCCGCGGCCGCATTCGCGCCGCCAATGGCGCTTCGGCGTCGATCTGCGCTTTTCGATGATGGTCAAAGAGATCCATATCGCTATGCTAAACGCGAAGCGACTGTGAAATCTCAACTGCAAAGCGTCAGTTACAATCCCTCCAAGAAACTTGAATTAGGAGAATTGGTGGGCGATCGCTCAGTGACGGCTATCACATGGCCGCATATCCGGCAGGGTTAGGATTTCCTTCTTAGACTAACGGTGATGCTACAGGTTGAGCATCCGTCTGCACATCAGCAATCATGGCGGTGGTGGCCATGCCAGTTTGCACGATACTGAGCGTTCTGAAAGGGTTGATGATTGGATCAATCGCCACAAACAGCACCAGCACGGCATCCAGCGGCAGCTTCAGCGGATCGAGCACCAGTCCTAGCATGGTCAAAGTCAGAATGCCAGTCACTCCGGAAGTGGCCATGCCGGCAAACACCGACCCGACAATCACGATCAAAATCATGCTGGGACTCAGCGACTTTTGATAAAGCTGCACTACGAACATGGTGGCGGCAGCGAAATAGATAATCGACCCAAAGCGACAGAGGGTAATTGACAGTGGCGTGACCAAATCGGTTGTTTGGCGATCAAACTTGAGGTCTTCGTGCAGACTGGCGATCGCAGCGGGTAGACAGGCCAAACTGCTGGTCGTGGCCAACGCGAGCACTGTCGGATCCTTAAGGGCTTGCAAAACTACAAGGGGAGATCGCCGGGAACGCCAGCTAATCACGCCTGTCGCGACGGCGTAAATCATCGCAAAAATAATCAACGTCACCGCTACAAAATTCACCATCGACAACAGTACATCTAAACCAATTTGGGAGAGCTGAGTGGCGAGTAAACTGCATAATCCGATGGGCAACAGATACGTCAACCAATGAATAACTTGGTGAAAGGAGCGGTAGAGACTATCCAAAATATCAAATAGCGACTCGGTTTTACTGCCTTTCACCAGTCCCAGAGAAACGCCGAACACAATGGCAAAAATCAGTACCTTCAGCGTTTGGCCTTCGCTCAGGGCCAGAAAAATGTTTTCCGGCACCATATTCACCAGAAATGAGGCGAGGTTGGCACCGGATTCTTCCACCGGCAGCGGCCCACTCAGCGACATTTCCAAATCAATGCTTGACTGGTTCACTAAGCCGCCGAGACTTTCCAAAGTAGCCGCAGAAAGATTACGACCGGGGCCAGTAATCGCCGCGATGACGGCGGCTAGACCGCTCATGGCCACCATCGCTGTAGGAAACACGATCAAGATGCGCTGCACATACTGCTTGGCATTTTGACTTTGCATGAGTCGCCCCAGACTGTTGGCGATCGCCGATAGCAAAATGGGCAGCACGCACATTTTCAGCAATCCTAAGTAGAGATTGCCAATGGGGGCGATCGCGGCGGCCACTGCTGGCAGTGATGTGCCTATATAAACACCCAAAATTACGCTAACCAGAATGCTCCACGGACTCCGTAACCATTCCAGAGACGGCTTGGGAAAAGTACGTTGTTTAAGAAAAGTTGTCATGGCAATGATTAAATTCGCAGTGATGGATGGCGCACTATTGGTCAGTATTGGTCAGGTCGGTCAATTGGCTATCTTGCCGTGCGAGCGCTTTTGCTCAGGGACAGTTGTCTAAATCTCGGCTCTTGGCATCAATGCTTGTGATACCAATTGCGTGAACAAGGGTCATGGATTCACGGGCCGGCAGCTGATTTCAAAGAGTTTCAGCCTGCAGGCAAGTCAGCCTCAAGAAGCCGCATCAGAACTCGTCAGGGTATCTGCAAACTCCGTCAGAATGCTATCTGCAGTGTATTCAGCGTTAAGAGTGTCGAGATATTGGTTAGCGAACGCTAGCAGATGAGTGCTATCCCAGGGCAGCACCATGGCGAGAGCATCTTGAGTATCAGTCAGCACGGCAGTTTTAAGCTGCAGGGCAGCATCAGGCTTAGTTTTCACAACCTTCTTGATTTCAAGTTCATCACGATATCCGGCAAGGATTTCTCCGGCACTAACCGCATCAACAATGTCTTCCCATGACTCCAATTCCACAATCGCCGCTTGGGGAAACTGCTGCTGCAGGAAGCCAACGTAAGAAGATCCTTTAATGACTCCCACTTCGCCAGTCAATTGTCGAATGGTTTCCACCACGTTGTCGCTGTTGGTCTGCTGGGCTAGTCGCAGCCGATTGATTAATAGACCCTGTCGCATTTTTAAGTAAGGCTGCGAAAATCGTACTCGCACTGAGCGCTTCATGGTGCGGCTGATTTTAGAAATTGCCATGTCGGCTTCGCGATTGTAAACCGTCTCCACAACGCCATTAAAAGTATCGGCAGAGCGATTAAGCTCTAAGTCAACGCCGAGAGCAGCGGCGATCGCCGCTGCCAGTTGAATATCTAATCCCCCAGGTTCACCGTCTGCCATATCCATAAAGAAGGGCGCGTTGTTGCTGCCGAGCACGGCAACCACCAACTTGCCGCGGTCCAGGATGCGCTGCATATCAGACGGCATTAGTGATGCTGCGGCCTCGCTGGTGGTCGCAGCCGATTTATTCGCCACGGCAGCCGTTTTCGCCCTGGCACTTGACGCGGCAGCAGAACGGCTGTGGGCCAATAGACTGCCGCTGGGTGCAGCGGCAGCTGGCGCCACGCCTACGCAGCTCCATCCACTCAGGATGAACAGGCACAGGGCCATAACCCAAAATCTTTGGTGCGCAGCGATTAAATCAGTGCAGCGTCGTTTAAAGGCGGAAAAGCGACTATACATGAGTAAACACCTCGTTATGCAGCGAGCAGCGACCCCAAGGCACGATTGCCCCAGGCCAGATCAAGCGTGATATCGGCGATCGCCGTGAGGGGGTCAATCCACGGCACAGGTAATGTGGTAATTTGCACCAGGCCTACCGACAGTTCAGTACAGCCAGCAATCACCACATCGGCCCCTTGAGCTGCCAACCAGTGCATGGCATGGGTCAAAACCGCCAGGGCTTGATAATGGACCGTCGACCCCGTCGTTTTTATTCCCCATTGCGGATGATAAATCGACTGCATGATCCGTTTTTGCATGGGCGAGCCCACCGCCGGACAAATTGGCATCAAACCAAATTGCTCAAGACTTTGGTGATAAAGCTGAGCCTGCAGCGTGCCATCGGTGGCCAATATGCCCACCCGGCGCGCTGCCGGAAACTGTTCACCAATCAACTGCGTAGTGCCCTGCATTAAAGGAATCCAGGGCAGGCTCAGCTGTGGTTGCACCTGCGCATAAAAGATGTGAGCTGTGTTACAAATTACGATCAAAAAATCGGCTCCGGCTTGCTGCAGCCGCTGGCCATATTGCACCAACCAGGGCGTGCAACTGGGCAGCTGACCTTTGAAGCTTTGGGTGCGATCGGGCATGGGTGCCGCGTTGATCAACACCCATTCCAAATAGTCTTGGTCGCACTTCGCTCCACGACAACAGCTACGTTCCAACAAAATTTGTTCAAACCGAATGTGGGCCAGTGGCCCAAGTCCTCCGATAATGCCCGGAATCGCAACTTGCCCAGCAACCGACATCGGTGCTGATAGGGTCATAATGATTTCCAGCGCGTGAAGGTAACGTCGTCATATATTGTGAGCAAGCGATTGGAGGCGAGGGGCGATCGCTCACTGCACAAAATCCGTCTTACTGGGGACTATTATTAGATTTCCCTGATTTTCAAAAACCTCAACGCGCTGATGCCAGTTCTCGATTTTAGATTTTTAATTGTGACTTCGCAGCCGCTCTTATACCAACGCCTTTAGCTGCAACCTCTGTAGCTCTAGCAAAGAGAACCCGTATTAATCATGTTCAAGAGCATCTCGCATGATTGAATCAGCCTACAGAGCATCAGGCAACAGTACTGCACGACGGCGGCCTTACCAGTAATTCTTGTTTTGAAAAAGTTGTTTAGGCGCTCAAAATTAATACAGCAATGATGCCTATTCGATTGAGATTCAAATGCAAAAATTAGCACCCATCTTTTTATAGAGAGAAGACGGCATCAATATCCTAACTAGCCGTAAATTCTTCTCTGTTAAACGGGTGTCGCTGTGGAAGGCGCTGCCGCCTCAAACTTAAGCTTAGAACGCTTATATGGGTCGGGAATAGCCAATGGGTAGTCGCCGGTAAAGCAAGCCGAACAGAAGCTTTCAGGATCCTGATGAGTCGTTTTTAACATCCCTTCCCAGCTTAAGTAAGCCAGAGAATCAACCCCAATTTTTTCAGCAATTTTCGCCACCGACATATTGGCAGCAATTAGTTGATCCTGATTGTCAGTATCAATGCCGAAGAAGCAAGGATGGGTCACTGGCGGTGACGAGATTCGCATATGGACTTCTGTTGCGCCCGCTTCCCGCAGTGCTTTCACAATTTTATAACTGGTAGTGCCGCGGACAATTGAGTCGTCCACAATCAAGACCCGCTGTCCTTTCAGAACATCCTTAAGCGGATTGAGCTTCATACGAATACCGACTTCTCGCATGGACTGCGTGGGTTGAATAAAGGTGCGACCCACATAGCGATTTTTAATCAAACCCTCAGCATAAGGAATATGGGATTCCTGAGAAAAGCCAATTGCCGCGGGCACGCCCGAATCCGGGACAGCCATGATCAAATCCACGTCAGCCGGTGATTCTTTGGCCAGCTCTTGGCCCAGCCGCATGCGATAGGTGTATAGCGTTTCGTCATTGACGACGCTATCGGGCCGCGAAAAATAAATCATCTCGAAAACACACAGCTTGCGGTCAGCCTGCGTATGCCACTGCACAGAAGAGAGGCCCGATTCCGTAATCCACACCAGTTCTCCAGGCTGAATTTCGCGAATGTAATCAGCGCCAATAATGTCTAAGCCACAGGTTTCAGACGACAAGACGTAGTTAGCGGGACCGTCAGGGGTGCTAGGCAAATCGCCCAGAACACCCAGCACCAGTGGTCTAATACCGTGAGGATCGCGCGCTCCAATGATGCCAGCAGGAGTGCCAATTACCAGGCTGAAAGCACCTCGGCAGCGTTTAAAGGCGGTAATTGCTCCATTGATCCAACCCTTCCCTGCGTCAACGGCTTCGGCCATCGCGCAGACAATCATCTCAGTGTCGGCGGTGCCAGCAAAATCGTGGCCGGTCTCATGGAGTTCGGCCTTCAAATCGGCAGCGTTAACTACGTTGCCATTGTGGGCCAGGGCGATATCACCAAACTGAGTCGATGCGGTTGCCGGTTGGGCATTCGCTAAATGACTAGAGCCCGTTGTGGAATAGCGAGTATGGCCAATGGCAAATTGTCCTGGCAAAGACTTGAGCTTTGAGTCATCAAAGACTTGAGAGACCAGACCCATGTTTTTATAAAGGTGTAGCTGGCCCTGATCAAAGGTGGCAATGCCGGCCGACTCTTGACCGCGATGCTGCAAAGCAAATAAACCAAAATACGATAATGTCGCTATCTCTTCGGTGGGAGCATACACTCCAAAAACACCACAGGCTTCTTCTGGCTTGTCTGGGCGAGTAGCCTCAGCGGGGGAAGACGGGAGATCCGCTGATAAGGGCGATCGCAAAGTCATGTTGAGTAGTGGCTCCGAGTAGGACTAGTGTAGGCAGGTAAACACAGCAAAACAGGCGACCAAAGCCAGCGCTCAAGAGCACCGCTTCTCCATAATAAGATGACCAATTCAGAAATTACGGCAGTTAATTTCCGAACTTTTTTCCAGATTTAATAACTTCTTAATCAGGTAAATAATATCACCCCATGATTCTCTACAGACGTCAGGTTTCCGGTGAAAATTTTGTCCCCACGAGGCATCATTCATTGCTGACAAAAGCTTGGCAGTCAGCCCCAGCGCTTTCACAATACACGCTGCTAGTAGCTTTCTAGAGCGGCAGAATGAAGTCGCTGAGGGGTTTTCGCGATCGCATACGCGGCGTGCTCTGTATAGAGCCACTGATGCAGTGCGGACAAAGTTGTGAGCTGTCGTTGCAAAGGCTGTACTGTCGCCAAACTGGCCCCTTCCCGCTTGGTTCTGGCCTGCAGCACTGCTGCCGTCAGGCCAACATTTGGGACACTTTCAAACGTTAGATGAAAGGCGGTGGCATGGGGAGGTAATCCAAACACCCATTCAAAAATTGCCTGGGTCCGCGGCAGATGAAATGCCGATGTCACCGTATGCAATCGTTGCAGTTGCAGCGGCTCCACATGCTGCACTCGAGCAAAATAAGCATTGCCAATCGTATCTAGCGAAATTGTTTCTGGCAAAATTTGGGCACCAGCCACTCCCCGAGCCAGCAAATATTGCGCAGCGGCGATCGACTCAGCGATGGGAAAACCCGCCTCATCTAGCGGCGGCGGCTTGTGAGTTGTACCCGCACTGAGAGGAATAAAAAAGCGCGGGCGAGGACGCAAGGCGATCGCCCGCTCCAGTCGAGACTGCACCCACGGCACCACCGCTCCGGTAGGCAACAGTCCCCCTCCAGGAATCAGTACTGCGTCAATCTGAGTCATTTTTCTTGAGAGGTCAGAGACCAGAAATTCAGCGGACGGAACTGGCAGTGCCGAGAGACAGATAAATTCTTCGCTCTTAGTCCCCTTAATTTTTGCTGCTCGGTCATGAACTCCGCCACCTCAACCCCGATATCAGCTATCGAGTTGGAGCAATGGCAGAAATTTAGACGGCCAGCGTGGACAAGAATCGGCGTTATCCGAATCCAGATTAATGCCATAGAGCGTTTGCAACTCAGCCACCTTGACTACCTATCCATCTGCCACCCCATCACTCATTCCTCTTGCCACTCTCAGAACTGATTCCCTCCGCCACGGGCACTCGGGGATAGGGTATATGATGTCGGGCACAGGCTTGCTTCACCCGCAATACCAGATCGGTTTTGTAGACAAACTCATCGCGGGCATCCATGGGATAGGCTTTGAGCCTCAGGTGAGTAGCCCAAGGTTTTTCTTCAACGATGACGACTACAGGCAGTTTAAGTTGAGTGTAGCGACTGCTGTAAGCAGCCTGATATAAAAGCTGTGACACTAGTTCAGCATCGGCATCATGGGCCACATAAAAGTCAGTGACGACTTGTGCTTCCAGCTCACCGCTGTTGGCGTTGGCGATGGGATTTGTCCAAGCAGTGTTGTGAGGAATGGTTACGGTATCGTCACTAGGAGTTTGTAAGCGCACTTCTCGTAAGCCATAATCCACCACTTCGCCATAGTAATCACCGATGCGGACGCGATCGCCCATGCGAAATGACCCCTCAAACAATGTCACGATGCCCGCAATAATCGAGCTGACATAGTCTTTGAACGCAAAACCGAGGGCGACTGCGATCGTGCCCGTAAGAGCGATGACATTCGAGCCGCTGAGGTTAACAAACAGCTGAAGTTGTCGAATGATCGTCACAATCAGCACCAGCGCCTTCAAAAACGGCACCGATTGTTTGATGATGAGGCGAAACCGGCGCGGCACTTTCTCTGAAATACCAGTTGTGAAGCTTTGAATTGCCACCAATAGGCCGTAAGCAATCGCCAGGGTAATCACTGCTCGCACTACTGTCTGGAAACTTGGTTCCTTAAACAGCGCGTCTAGCCTCTCTGCTGATGGCAGGGCATCTTGTGCTAGTAGCCAGTTTGAATAAGCCTGGTGCATCATCGCTATCGGTATCTATGTCTTACTTACGCCCAACCAAATTTATGCTTGCCCAATCAAAAAATTGTTATTGCTCAATTCGCTGTAGAGCCTAGGGTAGTGGGCTGGATGTACAGCTAACTGCTGTCCCCCCCGCTGAATAATGTCTTCTCGCTCTAGCACCTGCATTCGCGATCGCAGAATTCGTTCATTTTCTCCCATGCTCAAGGCCAGATGCGATCGCGTTAGTTGACCATGCAACAGCAGCGTATGTAGCAGATATCGATCAAGCGTTTCCAGGTTTGACAGGCTAGGCAATACTGGTTTGGCCATCACCACATCTAGCGTTTGCGCGTCTATTGGCACAGTCTGGTCATCGGTTAATTGATTGGCATCTAGTTGCAGCGATCGCAGCCACAGCTGCGCCGCCGCTGCCGCGCTGCCATTGGCCAACTTAGCTAAAGCTTCCCAGTACAGATCGTCGTCATCATCGGCAGCGATGCGCACCGTCAACGATTCATCATCACATTCAATTTCACGATTCAGCAAGGGATGCAGCCACTGCGACAGCGCCTCGCCAGTTAATTCTGGCAGCAGCAGCGTCGGCTCTAAATAGGCGCTAATCTGACACACCTTATCGAGAAAGGCCCAAGCCCAGTGGTTACACCCCAGCACCCAAAAGTGAGTCGCATCCTCAACAACCCGATTCTGCAAATACTCAATGCCCTGCCAGCCTCTAATGCAGCGCAAAAAACAGGGCTCTAAGCTGGGAATTACGATGACTGAAGGCCGATAATCGTGTAATTCTGATGAAGACCTAGCGGCCGGCGGTGTCGTCTGTTTTTGAGCCGCTTCAGGCACCAGTTCTTGTCGCATGTGACCAGCAATATCCAACGCATTGGCCGAGCGCCGGTAGTTACTCAGCACAAAGTTGACATCGCAATCTAATAAATAGTTTTGCAGGCTATCTTCAACAATTTGCGCAAGCGCGTCAACCGGACTCCCCAAAATCACTAAACAATTGCTTGCCGTTTCAGGACTGGTTTGCCAAGTTTTGAGCGCTTCTCGCACTGTTTGTTGAATCGCTTTTTCATACAGCAGCGGCGGCGGCAGGGCATTCACTTGCTGGGTTAAGGCCGACATAATTTTGGGTGGCACTGCGGCCCCATGATCCTGAGTTTCGGCTCCGGCTGATGAAGTAAACCACCGTTCTACCAGCCACTTGGGCAACAGTTGCACAAGTCGAGGAAGTTGATTGGCCAATTGACACGTCTCAAAACAGACTGCTCTTCATCCTACGCTGCCCTGGTCAATCACCATCTGCAGAAGTGTGTATTTGACCACTCATACTGCAATCGCGAGCCCGACCAATTGCCGCAAGACCATGAATCCCCTGGGCGATCGCCCAGCTCCTCGTTTAAGAGCTTGAGATTATGACACCCATGAGAGTATATTAAGAAATACAAAGAGCGTTCTCCACTGCCGCGGGAGAATTTTCTTCATAGTGATGATTGCCAGGGTTTGTCGGCGAAAATTCGTTGATTTATCCTGGCTTTTTCCAGTCAAAATTTTGGGTTATTTATCGGGAGAAACTAATGGCTAGTAAAGAGCAAATTCGCCAGCATTTATCTATTAGCTCGAATATCAAGCTTAATGAGAACGTGCCTAATAAGCGCGAAGAAGAGGCTCGTAAGCTGCGCATTATGGAACATCTTCAGCGCAGCAAAGGAAAGGACGTCTGATTGGAAAATTCAATTTCAACGACGCCATGGCGCTATTTCCGCCTGCCTTGTGAATTTAAGAGTATCGCAATTCTTCAAGCTTATCAGCGTTACCCAGTGTAGGCATCTGGTCGTTAAGCAGATCACATATACTAAGACAACTGCAAGCTTGCCATGCCCTCTTTCGAGCAATGCCAACCTTTCTGCTTTCTACTGAGAACGGTATTTCTGCCAGTAGGCAATCTCTGAATTTCAACGGCAAAACTTCCTAGAGATATCCCATGGGATTAATCGGGGAACCATTTTGCCGCACTTCAAAATGTAGGTGTGGTCCAGTAGACAGGCCGGTTGAACCAACCGCTGCGATCGCCTGACCCTGGGTTACCGATTGCCCCACGCTGACAAATAGGCGACTGCTGTGACCATAAAGTGTAGTAATACCACCACCGTGGTCAATAATAACGGTATTGCCATAGCCGCCGCGCCAGCCTGCATAGATAACTCGTCCAGAATCTGCTGCATAGATTGTGGTTCCCGAAGGAGCACCGAAGTCGACGCCAGCATGTAATCGTGACGTACCTAAAATTGGATGGCGACGATAGCCAAAGCCACTAGTAATTCGACCGTTGACGGGAAAGACAAAAACTCCCGTGCCGCGAACTGCGCCGCTGGACGCCGCTACTTTTTGACGAATAAGAATAGCAATTTCTTCAGAATCCCGCTCCAGTTGTGCCCTAGCTGCCTCCAGCGCCGTTTGATCATTTTGCAAGCGACTGATGAGCTGCTGCTGTTGAGTAGCTTCAGCTTCATACTGTTGTTTTTTCGCCAAGAGTTCCTGACGCAATAGCGCTACTCGAGTTTTTTGAGACTCCACAACGGTACGCTGCTGCTTAATTTCGTCAGCTTTAGCTTTGAGATTAACAAGGACACCGCGATCAGCGTTATAAACCTGTCGTAGCTGGTAGCGACGATCAAGAAACTCATTAAAGTTTGTACTCTGCAGCAGTACTGCCCAACCATCCCCTCCCCGTTGACGCTGCAAAAACTGGAGACGACCCACAGCCGCCTGCCGCACCTGCTCATAAGCCGTTTCCGCCTGCAGAAAGTCGGCTTCGAGAGCTTTGAGTTCTCGCTCGGCTTTGTCTAAGCGAAATTCAGTTTCGGCAATCTGATCAGCAGTAGCTGCAATCGTATTTTGCAGAGAGTCTAAATTTTGTTCTGCTTGATTAGTCTGTCGCTGCAGCTGTTCGGTCTGCTGTTCCAAATTTTGGCGCTGCTGATCAACAGTTTTCTTTTGCTGCTGCAGCTCTGGCAAAGACTGCGCCATTAACTGCGGCGGTTCTTGGCCGTGTACTGGCGCATGCAAAATCAGACTGTGACAGAGTGCGATCGCCAAAGCCAGTATCAATGCGCTAACTAGCCATCCTCGCCGCCGAATTCGTTGAGTCCTCTGTGTCGGCTGCGTCTGTTGTGTCCATTTCACTACCATTGCACCACCATTTAACAACGGCTTTCGCCAGACTCTATGGGTACTGAATTAGCCAGAATCACCGCATTTTATCGATAAAGATGCGATCGTCCCAAAAATCCGTCTTCTCAACTGCCTGCAGCAGCACTCTTTTTCCTAGACAATGCAATAAAACGCTAAATAGAGGGTTTATGCTGAAATACTCTACTACATATAGCGTTTTTTCAACGAGCAATCGCGATAAATTATGACAGCTTGGCTGACGATTCACTTTGCTTTTAACGTACGGCGTCACTGTATACGATTCACCGACAGTCAATTCTGAATCATTAATTCTTCAAGCAGTGTCAGCAGCAAGAGAGTGGGCACAATTCAATTCATCTCAAAACCACCGATACCGCAAAGCGCTTATTTCTTGGGCTATGTCTTTTGACCAGACTTTGCCAGGCTTTGCCGGAAACTCTTCATTCTCTTTAGGATGAAGTAGAGCAAACAATCAAGTCATCAATGCTGCGGTTGATAGCACTGCCAAAGCAGCGGCTCACAGCAGCTTTATCAACGTCAGATAGAGCATTGGTCGTTTGGCAATTATGACGATATTTCGAGCTTTTTCCAAGTGATCATCGCTTTCCGACAGACTGCCTGTCAGCCATCAGTTCTGCCACATCCTGATTCAATATGTCCGAAATAAAGAAGGAGAGATCTCAATGAGCTACGATTTTGACCTATTCGTAATTGGTGGCGGTTCTGGAGGCGTATCTTCTGCCCGCAGAGCAGCCCAATACGGAGCCAAAGTCGGCCTCGCGGAGTCTTGGACGCTGGGTGGTACTTGCGTTAACCGGGGCTGTGTGCCCAAAAAATTGATGATGTATGCCTCTCGCTTTCCCGGAGAGTTTCAGGCTGCGACAGGTTACGGCTGGAGCCGCTGCGACAGTCAGTTTGATTGGTCGCAGCTAATAACTGGCATCGCCAATGAGCTGAAGCGGCTCAATGGCGTTTATACCGACATGCTGGATAAGGCCGGGGTGCAGGTGTTTCCCGAATTTGCTCGTTTTGTGGACGCTCATACTCTGGAAGTCGGCAACGACAAAGTGACAGCTGACAAAATCTTGATTGCTGCCGGCGGCCAGCCATCAATGCCAGATATTCCAGGAATTGAACATTGCATCACTTCTGACGATATTTTTACCCTGCCTGAGCAACCTCAAAAAGCCGTAATTCTAGGCTGCGGCTACATCGGTTGTGAATTTGCCTGCATTCTGAACGGTTTGGGGACTGAAGTTACTTTGGTCTATCACGGCGATAAAATCCTGCGGGGCTTTGATGACGATATCCGGACAACGATTCAAAACCAAATGGTTGAGAGCGGCATCACCGTCATGACCCACACCGAAATTAAGCAGGTAACCCAAGCTGAGGGCGATGGTCTGAATGTCTGCGTATCTACAAAGGGTAAAGAAAGCCACGTGTTAGCTAATGTGGTAAGTTTAGCGGCTCTGGGCCGTAAACCTAATATCAAAAATCTAGGATTGGAAAATACTCAGGTAGAGTTGAGTGATGGGGCGATCGCAGTTGATCAATACAGTGCGACCGCAGAACCCCATATCTTTGCAGTGGGCGATGTCACCAACAGAGTCAATCTGACACCAGTGGCAATTGATGAAGGGCGGGCCTTTGCCGATACTCAATTTGGCGGCAAATCACGCGCCACCTGCTATGAAAATATTCCAACAGCGGTTTTTACGACGCCAGAGGCAGCCACTGTTGGTCTGCCGGAAGCTGAAGCCATTGAACAATATGGTCAAGACGGCATCAAAGTGTACCGTTCAGAATTTCGCCCGATGTTCTATACATTGCCGGATATATCAACCAAGACTCTGATGAAACTGATTGTGCATGTTGAAAGCGATCTCATTGTCGGGGCTCATATGATTGGCAATGATGCGGCTGAAGTCATGCAGGGTGTGGCGATCGCGCTTAAAACCGGAGCTACTAAAGCTGATTTTGACGCGACGATTGGCATTCATCCCAGTGCGGCTGAAGAATTTGTCACGATGCGCTAAAGGCCGTCTTAATTAGATTGGCAACCCTTCAATAGCCAAGCCTTCTTAGCGAAAAAATTGAGGTGAGTGGCGGATCTCACCTCACAAAAATTAGATGTCGGCACGTGATTTAGGGCTAAGGACACGTCATCAGTTAAGCCAGAATGCTTGCAACATGAGTATTACCGCGTCCGCTCCGCAAAACGAGCTATAAACTGAAACGCCTTCAGTATAAGGACTTGACCGCCAAGTATAATAGTCCAGAGAGAAAAATACCGCTGCATCACTCTTAACGTCTCCTTAGTAAAACAGCTAGGGTAGCAATGCCTCGATGAATATTTGGTAAAACTCAAAAGCAAGCGCTAACTATAGCGAACTTTGAAAAGGTGTTGGGTACTCTAAAATCGCCATCTTCAGTACTGAAAACTTGCAAAATGTACAGAATTTCTTGCCTGAAGGCTTTTTGACAAATCTAGGGAGCACGTCATCAATTGATGCTAGAAACCTAGCGGAATCGGCATTATTGTCCCTACTACTACTCCATAGGCTAAGGAAGCCAAAACTCTGGCTTCCATACTATTGAGCAGTCAAAACATAATGATCCCTGAGTAAGCTTACAAATCAACCTAAGATTGGGTTTCTCTTACTTATTTTTGTTGCATTGCCAATAGGGCAAATGCCCGTATTCACAGCTAATTAGGACATTTAACGGCTATGACAGATATCAAACGAGCCCTGATTACCGGTATCACTGGTCAAGACGGCTCTTACTTAACTGAACTGTTATTAGAAAAAGGTTATGAGGTTCACGGCATCATTCGCCGCACCTCAACATTTAATACTGATCGCTTGGATCATGTTTATGTTGACCCCCACAATGAAGATGCAAAACTGTTTTTGCACTATGGCGATTTGAATGACGGCACCATGCTGCGCCGAATATTAGAAGAAGTTGAGCCCTGCGAAGTGTACAACCTTGGCGCTCAATCCCATGTGCGAGTGAGTTTCGACTCTCCTGAATATACGGTAGATACCGTCGCCATGGGTGCCTTACGACTGCTCGAAGCAATCCGCGACTATCAGCAACGCACCGGCAATGAGGTGCGCTACTACCAGGCAGGTTCTTCGGAAATGTACGGCAAAGTGCAGGAAATTCCGCAGAAAGAAACGACGCCGTTTTATCCTCGCAGTCCTTATGCTTGCGCCAAGCTCTATGCCCATTGGCAAACCATCAACTATCGCGAGTCTTACGACCTGTTTGCGTGTAATGGCATTTTGTTCAATCACGAGTCGCCGCGTCGGGGTGAAACATTTGTAACCCGCAAAATCACTCGCGCCGTTGCCCGCATTGTAGCCAAGCAGCAAGACAAGTTATATCTAGGAAATCTGGACTCCAAGCGCGATTGGGGCTATGCCAAAGACTATGTGAAGGCGATGTGGCTGATGCTACAGCAAGATGCGTCTGACGATTATGTTGTAGCCACTGGTGAAACCCACTCTATTGAAGAATTTTTAGAACTAGCCTTTGGTCACGTTAATCTCAATTGGCGCGACTATGTGGAATTTGATCCGCGCTATCTGCGCCCAGCCGAAGTCGATCTGCTAATTGGTGATCCAGCTAAAGCCAAAGCACAGCTGAAGTGGGAACCCAGTGTAACTTTCGCCGGACTCGTACAGCTCATGGTTGATGCTGATTTAGAAGCTGTTGGCATTGTTGATCCGACTCAGGTGGTGCATCCAGAACTAGCAACAATTCGCCGGGCTCAGCTTAGCCGAAGCATCAGCTAAGTGGCCATTTAAGTTTTTCCTTGCAATCTAGCCATAACACTACGGCCTCTCGAATCAGTGCGATCGAGGGGCTGTTTTTTACTCAAAGCTGATAGCAGATTTGACTTATGGCCTGAACAACCAACTAAAGGTGTGTACAGGTTGCTGCAATATGCACTAAAAGCTATGCAGCTCGATTCTGAGAGCGTTCTATCTAGAAATTTCTTTGTCAGACGTTGTGCCATTAAGTCAAGCTTCTACTTTGATGGTTTATTGACTCTCTCGCTGGATTTTGGCCAAGTAATTAGCTGGAACGCTCTAATATAATTACGAGGAGGTATAAGAACACATATCTCGACCTTCAGAAACATGCAGATTTGATAGGCACTCTAGAACATGGCTGAAGACAATACGGCTCAACCAGCTCAGAAAGCTGATAGCACTGAAAATACCGACAGCATCGAGAAAGCTAGCGACACTGACAAGACTGACAGTGCTCCGAAAGCGGAGGCTGCAGAAAAGACTGATAGCACGGAGAAGGCAGCTAGCGCTGAAAAAACTGACGGTGCTCCGAAAGCGGAAACCGCGAAAAAGGACGACAACGTGGAGAAGGCTGATAGCACGGAGAAAGCCGAGACTGCGGAAAAGGACGACAGCGCTGAAAAAGCAGCCGCAGCTAAGAAAGCAGCCGCAGCTAAGAAAGCGGAAGCGGCCAAGAAAGCTGCAGCCGCCAAAAAAGCTGATAGTAAGACTGATTCAGATGCAAAAGCAAAGAAAAAGAAGAAGCCTCCCAAGATTGAAGATAAGCCTTTCGGCGAGTTTATCGAAGAACATTTCGTGCCGGCCTTGGACGAAGCTTTGAAGTCTGACGGCTGGGAAGGGGTCACTCTGTCCCTTGTAGATGAGCCGCTGCTGGTTAAAGGAGCCGATGACCAGGAAAGCTATTGGCAGCTTCATGGCGATCATCCCAGCAATCTTGATCATCGGTTCAGCATTGTTTTTGGTGAAGAGGACATTAAAGGTCCGAAATATTTCTATTACAGTCAGGGCGATCGCTTAGCGAGCACAGTTGAGCAGTTTATGGGCGACGAGCGTCGCATTTCCCTAGAACTGATGGTGCTTTATACTCTGCAGCGGTTGAAGGGGCAAAAATGGTTGACTCGCAACTGAACCAGCCCTAGCTTTTCCGGCAGTTCTTTGGTGTTGGTTCATAGACTTCTGCACCCAATATGTAAGGCTTATTGTTTGGTCTATATTGCCGACTTTCCTTGAATCCTTACATGAGGACTCAAATTGATGCCAGAAGTTACTCTAGCTGGCCATATCGTAGTTCCGTCATCGGATCTCGATGCAGTTATGACCGAGCTGCCGATTCACATTAGGTCAACTCGCAACGAACCAGGATGCATAGAATTTGAGGTGACTCGCGACGAAATCAACCCTCAGATGTATCATGTGCGAGAACGATTCGATTCGCCCAGCGCATTTTTGCAGCATCAAAATCGTGTTCGTACCTCAAAATGGGGATCCATTACTGCCAACACTGAGCGACACTACACCATTAGCGGACTCGATTCGACCTGATTAATGCTCTTCCAGCAGTTCTTCGAGCTCGCCACGTCAAGGTAGCAACCGATACAAAAAGCCTGGATTGCAATCATTGCGAAAATGAATAAACACATTTTCTAGTTCAGTGATGAGGATATCAATTAAAGTCACCCCGTCGCGATGGTCTAGGATTGAGAGGGCGTTTTGACAGGGACTTGATCTTCCTGTTTGGGAATAACCTATGTTGCCGGCGATTGCAATTCTTAATCATCGACTAGAGCAGGCTTTAGTGCAGGCTTTTGGGACCGATTTAGCCGGTACAGATCCAGTATTAGTGCCGGCCAGCAATCCCAAATTTGGTGATTATCAGGCTAACTGTGCGATGGCTTTAGCCAAGCGACTGCAAGACAAGCCACGGGCAATCGCCGAAAAAATCGTCGCCAATTTAGATGTAGGCGATCTTTGCGAACCACCAGAAATTGCTGGGCCAGGTTTTATCAATCTACGGCTGAAAACTGACTACTTAGCGGGGCAGTTGGCAGCGATCGCCACTGATGAGCGACTAGGAGTGATTGCCGTTGAGTCGCCCCAGAAAGTTATTGTCGATTTTTCCAGCCCCAACATTGCCAAAGAAATGCATGTCGGGCATCTGCGAACAACGATTATTGGCGACTCCATCGCTCGGGTGCTGGAATTTGTGGGTCATGACGTGCTGCGGCTCAATCATGTCGGCGATTGGGGCACTCAATTCGGCATGTTGATTACGCACCTGCAAACCGCCTGTCCAGAAGCTTTGACAGGTGATAGCGCTGTCGGTATTGGAGACTTAGTGGCGTTTTATAAGCAGGCCAAGCAGAGGTTTGATGAGGACGAGGCGTTCAAAGCGCGATCGCGCCAAGCCGTGGTCGCTTTGCAATCAGGCGAAGCTGCTGCCCGTCAAGCTTGGCAGGTGCTCTGTGATCAGTCCCGCCAAGAGTTTCAAAAAATCTATGATCGCCTGAATGTGACCATTACCGAACGCGGCGAGTCCTTTTATAATCCTTTCCTTGAAGATGTTGTTGCCGACCTCCAACAACAGGGACTGCTTGTGGAAGATCAGGGCGCCCAAGTCGTCTTTTTAGACGGTTTCACTAACAAAGCAGGAGATCCGCAACCGCTGATTATCCAGAAATCGAACGGCGGTTTTAACTATGCCACGACAGATTTAGCAGCCATTCGCTATCGCACCCAGCAAGATGGTGCTGAGCGCATTCTCTATGTGGTGGATGCAGGACAAGCCAATCATTTCAACCAGGTTTTCCAAGTCGCGGAAAAAGCCGGTTGGATTCCTGAAGATGTAGAGTTGACCCACGTGCCGTTTGGACTGGTGCAAGGGGAAGACGGCAAAAAATTTAAAACCCGCTCGGGTGAAACCGTACGGCTCAAAGATTTGCTAGATGGAGCCGTCAACCGGGCCCGCGTAGACTTGGAAAGTCGCATTGCAGTGGAAGAGCGCCAGGAAAGTGATGAGTTTATTCAATCAGTCGCGGAAACTGTGGGCATCGGTGCGGTAAAGTACGCCGACCTCAGTCAAAACCGCACCAGTAATTACATCTTTAGCTACGACAAGATGCTGGCCTTACAGGGCAACACGGCGCCGTACTTGCTATACGCCTACGTGCGAGTGCAGGGCATTAGCCGTAAGGGCGGTATTGACTGGCAGAATTTTGGGGCCAATGCAGCGGTCCATTTGGTCGACGAAAGTGAATTCGCCTTGGCAAAACATCTTCTGCAACTCGATGAAGTCATTGCTGAAGTAGTGCAAGACTTGTATCCCAACCGCCTTTGCCAATATTTGTTTGAACTAAGTCAAAAATTTAACCAGTTTTATGATCGCTGCTCAGTACTGCAGGCCGACGAACCAGAGCGAACGTCGCGACTGATTTTATGCGATTTGACTGCTCGCACTTTGCAGTTGGGCTTGTCTTTATTGGGCATCCAAGTATTAGAACGGATGTAGCCTCGTTAAATTAGGCACTGGTATTCTCTGTAAAGGTGACGGACTTATCAACCGCTTCCGGATTTTGATGCCCTTTAGCGAAAATTTTAGAAGTCCCAAGCTATACATCAATTTTATGGAAACACCAAAACCAGAAGCGAAATTAACCGCCGCTTCAGAATATGCCTTAATTTTTGGAGCCGGTGCGAGTGCAGCAATGTCCTTGGCAGCGCAGCAAGTAGCAGCAGCTTCGGTTCCCGTTACTGCTTTAGTGGCCATTGGCTTAATGAATCGCCGTCGTTTAGATCGGCAAATTCGAGCCGGACAGTCATTTGATGCCTTAATTGAAGAACAGTCAGCGCGTGAACAAGCTCTATCGGCACCAACGGTGACTGCTCAACCAATGTCGCCGTCGCCGTCGCCACTGCGAACCAAAGCAGCAATTCCACCCCCACCACCGCCTCGACCTTCCTGTCCACCACCATCAGCAAGCATGGCCGCTACAGCTACGGCAGCATTCAGTCAGCCAGCCAGAAAGGGGATGGGACCTGTGATGAGTTCAGCACCGCAAACGCGATTTGCATCCAGGCTACAGCAGTTGCGAACGGCTAAAGAAGTTTTAGAAATGGCGCAAAGTGAAAGCCTTCAACAAATTGGTTCACAGCTACAGCAAGCACGCGTTGATCGCGGCTTTACCCTGCAGGATATTCATCATCAAACTTATATTCAACGCTATGCCCTGCAGGCCATTGAAAGTGGCGATTTAGCCGCCTTACCTGAACCTTTTTATATTCGTGCCTTTATCAAAAAGTATGCGATCGCCCTAGGATTACCTGGCACTGAAATTGCGGGCCAATTTCCTACGGCTTAGCACCGGGCTTTGATTAAACTAGACTCGCATTAATCACAAGTTTCGAGTTGTGTCATTAGAAGCACCATATTATCGATCGTATCCAACATGACTCGACCCGACTGTCCCGGCTGATTGACGATGATACTGAAAATAACTGTGCCGTAATCTTCCGTCTCCAAATATCCTGATAGTGCTCTGACGCCGTTCAAAGTGCCCGTTTTAGCATGAACTTTACCCTGTGCGGCAGTGGCCTGAAAACGATTGCTCAAAGTGCCCGTAAACCCCCCAACCGGCAGCGACTCATAAAATAAACCACTGTCATCCGCTTCATACATCCCCTTTAATAGCGCTACGAACGCTAACGGCTGAGCACGGTTGCGACGTGATAGACCGGAACCGTCAGCTTGAACATAGCTTGCCGGATCAACACCGAGGGGTGCCAGCATGGTTCTGACGCGACTTTGTCCACCGATGCGACGCAGCATTTCATCCGCCCGGGCATTATTGCTGTGACGATTGACTAGATTTAAATCGTCGCGAAAATCCCAGATTGCAGCAGGAGTATGAGCAGCGATCGCTTGCATAGCAGCGGCTGACGTTAGCAGTTTGATATTAGAGGCAGGAACTAGCAACTGTTCGGCATTGTGGGTGTATAGCCAGCTTTTCTGCTCTAGCCAATAAACAGCAATGCCCCAATTCGCAGTTCTAAAGCGAGATTGTGTCACGAGGGCATCGAAGCTCGCAGTCAAGTCTTCTGGACAAAAGCGCCGCTCAAAGGAGTCACCAACTGCAGTTGATTCTGTATCAGTCTGCTTAACCGCTGATATGGCCGGCATAGTTGCACCTTGGACTGCCAATACGGCAAAACTGCTTGTCAGTGTCGCAAGACCAGCAATCGCGATCAATCGTTGTCCGGTCTGCAACAGTCGTCTGGTCAATTGAGCCATGTTTATATCCTTAGTGTGCCGTCAGCGCGATCGCTGTTTCTTCAATCCATCGACAGCCCGTTCGAACTGTCATTCTTTTGTCTCAGCTCCATCTACAAGTAAGAGCAGCACACTTTTTATACCTTGCAAGCAGTCAAAATCTGGGAAGATATCTTGAAGAATGCGTTATTCAGTCCAAATTTTTGGCTTACAGCACCGCATAAATCTGCCTATGCTGATGAGCTGGCTCAAAAGCTAAACAAACGAAGATAACCGGATCACGTCATGTCAGCGGTAGCATCCCAATATTTACAAATTCATTAATGTCATCTAGTGCAAGTATTTTGTCTACAAGCAGAGCATGGTATGAATCATTGCCTAAGCCAACGTACTAGCAATTACAAAATTGTGCGTGTGCATACTGACTATCGTCGTCTTCAAGCAGCTCATATTGATGCTGGGTCATCATGGAAAAGATCTCTTGTTCTAACAGTAGGTACTAGATTTTTAGAGCCTATGATGGCAGACAGATACAGTAATGTTTATCTCAAAAGGTTTCTAATCTACATAATCAACCCTCTCCGCCAAAATTCTTATCTACAGACGCCCTCGACATAACAATAGTGATTCAGAGAGACTCTAGTTCTCCAAATGAACGCGATTTTTCACCCTCTAACCAACAGACAATGACAGCAGTCATGACCAATAGTTCTCAGGTAATTGGTGTTGATCTGGGAGGCACCGCCATTAAGCTCGGCAGATACAGCGACTCCGGCAATTGCCTGGCGGAGCTCATAGTTGCCACTCCTCAGCCCTCGACCCCAAAGGCGGTACTGACAGCGATTGTGCAGGGCATCGATCAACTCGATCCAGATCGTCGGAGTCGAGCAATTGGCATCGGCACTCCTGGGCCAGCCTGTGTGCAGGGACGGGTTGCTCGGGTAGCCATCAATCTGACTGGCTGGCAAGATGTGCCGCTAGCTGAGTGGATAGAAGCCAAAACAGGTTTGCCAACGGTGCTGGCTAACGATGCTAACTGCGCGGGTTTAGGAGAAGCCTGGTTAGGCGCCGGATGCCAGTTTCAAGACTTAATTGTGTTAACTCTAGGAACCGGCGTTGGCGGAGCCATCATCCTCAATGGAGAGCTGTTTGTAGGCCGCACAGGAGCAGCCGGTGAGCTCGGTTTGATTACGCTGAATCCTGAAGGGTCTCCCTGCAATAGCGGTAATCGCGGTTCACTGGAGCAGCACTGCTCAGTCCAGGCGGTGCGGCGAGAAACCGGCTGTGAGCCCAGTAAATTAGCGGCTCAAGCCTTAGCTGGAGATGCCGCAGCGATCGCCTATTGGCAGCAGTATGGGCGTCATTTAGGTGCCGGTTTGGCCAGCTTAATTTATGTTTTGACACCAGAAGCAGTCATCCTCGGTGGCGGCATTAGTGCTGGAGCCGATTTATTTTTGACCACGCTGTGGCAAGAAATTGAACAGCGAGTCTTGCCCAGCTCCCGTGAAGATCTCCAAATTCTCACCGCCCAGTTGGGAAATCAGGCTGGCATGGTAGGAGCCGCCCGTCTGGCGCTGCAGCAATTTTGTTGCTGAAACACTGCTGTTTAGGATCTGTTGCTATTAGCGGTTGAGACCTGATGCTAAAAACGGTTCAGCTCCTTTCTGAGTTCCAGGAACGGGCGCGGCAATGCTTGTGCCGAAGGCATTCTGGCTTTAATTGACGATGCGTCCCAATGCTGCTGAAGTATTTAGGTGAATTTTCTCAGCATTGGATTACAAACTGCCGCAATCTTGGGTACACAAATTGTAGTGATATCCAGGGTTAAGGAAACCTCAGACTCATGACTCAAACCAACTATTCCGCCCTGGTTGGCACGTTTCTGATTACGGCTGGCTTGCTTGGTGGGGGAGCGTGGTATCTCAGCAAAACGGCTCCAGGGCTGTTGGGCAATCAAAACGCTGTCAACAGTCAAGATGCGATCGCGCCCCAAGGTGAAGGGCAACTAACTCTTTTAGGCGATACATTCAGCGGCTATAGCACCTTTCGCAACGAGACTTTCCAATCGGTACTGGCTGAAACTGGACTCACCCTCACCTATGGCGACGAGTTTGATCAGGCAAAACGCGCTCAAGACCTGACTGACGGCAAGGCTGACATCATTGTCACTACCCTCGATCAATATTTGCAACAACAGCCCGCTGGTACTGTCGTAGGTCTCATTGACCGCACCATCGGCGCGGATGCTGTCGTGCTCAATACGCCAAAATATGAATCTCTCAAGTCACTGAATGACTTAACTCCACTGGTTCAGCAGGCTCAAAGTGCAGGTCAGCCTCTCAAAATTGCCTTTGCAGGAGACACCCCCAGCGAATATCTGGCGCTGGTGCTCGACACCAAGTTTGATGCGTTTAATTTGTCTGACTTTGAGATTGTCCGCGTTGCCGATGCCTCCGAAGCCTGGGCACTGATGCAAGATTCCAATGAGAATGTGGCTGTGACCGTGCTTTGGGAGCCTTTTGTGACCCAAGCACAGCAGCAGAACTACACCGTAGTGCTATCGAGTAACGATGCGCCGAATTCCATTGTGGACGTCATCATTGCTGCTGACCGCCTGCTGGACTCGCGGCCCGACATCGTCTCGACTTTTTTAGCCAATTACTATCGTCGCATCGATTCCAATGTGCGTGATGCGTCACAATTACAGGCACAAGTTGCTGAAGAAGGAGCGCTATCGCCAGCCGAAGCCAGTGCTGTCCTGCGGGGCATCGATTTTTTTACCGCTGCTGAAGCCCAAACCTGGATGACAGACGGTACGCTACAGCAGCGGATTGAGGCGATCGCCGCTGTACTGGTGCTCTCTGGACGCCTGAATAACCTTCCCAGCAACCCAGAAACTTTATTTACAGACGAGTATCTACGAGAAGCAGCTCAGAATACTCAGACTCTCATTGAACTGGTGCGGGCCGACAATCCCGAACTTGCAGAACGCCTAGCTGGCGCCACCGAACAGACACTGAGCATCCCCCAGGTAACGACTGCCGAGGTACAGGCGGCCCCTGACATTGGCAATCTGAACGTGCAGGGGCAAGTCGAATTTGGCACTGGCTCAGCCCAACTCACCACTGCTGGACAACAAACTCTACAAACGCTGACCCAGGAAATTCAGGAGTTTAACCCCGAAACAGTCGCCGTCAGGGTCATTGGCCACACGTCGAAAACGGGAGCTGCTGATTTGAATCAGCAGTTGAGCCAAGAACGAGCTCAAGTCGTTGTTGATTTTCTACGCAGTCAAGGGATTCAACACAATATCGTGGCCGAGGGCAAGGGCTTTTATCTGCCGCTAGCGGGAATCGATCCCGCCGATCCGGCCCAACAGCGTACCGAAATTCGTCTCGTTCGCGTAAATTAGCAACCAACCCAAGCGCCCTGGTCAAGATAGTAAAGCCTTGACCAGGGCGTTGCTCCATTATTGCGCTGTCAGCTGTCAGATACCTAGCAAGCGATACAGGCTGCAATCGGCTCCACAACCAAGATGTTGGCTCGACGACCCAATACTTTTACCTGTGCGCCTTCCGATAGGGTGATAGCGCGATCGCAGCAGGCCCGCCAGCGCACTCCCTGTAGCTTCACTCGTCCTAACTGACCCGGACGAATCTCTACTTTGACAATAGCAGTGGCTTCTGACTGGACATGGTCTACCTCCTGATTACCGTTGAAGAAGTTGTTCGTCAAAGGATAGGTTGTTTCAAAGAAATCCGTTTCCTCCGTTAGCTCCGGATAATTGAACAGTGTTTTCAGCAGGTTCATGGTGATCTCCCTTATGAGATTCACCCTAACGTTAGCCAGTACTGCACCAATCCCTCAATGCTTTTTGCCGCAAAATAATTGCAGAAAAGACTAGCTCCGAGTCTGCAAAACCGGAATGCATGACTATCAACAAAGTTTATTGCATTCTCTATGCCATTCCAGCGCTTGTGCAAGGAACCCCAGATACGCCTGCAGCCGCAGTCGTTGTAGAACCACCACGGGGCGGTGGTCCTCCAGGCGGCCGATAATTACTAACTTCTAAAGCACTAGCAGACATTACAGCATTAGTAGACATTAAAAAAACAACTATGCCAATTACTTTTATTACTTTGACAATATCAGAGTATTTCTGCACATCAAACAACATGGATAAGTTCCTCATAATACAAAGAAATATTCAAGAATCACAGTAAAATTAGTCATTAATGATGAATCTTACAAATTAACGTAGTGATTTCAGAAACAGAGAAGGCCAGCTTAATTCACAAATCGTACCTCCTTCGTACTTTGATAAGCGAGAAAATTTTCCATTTAAATTTGCCTCTAACCGATATGAAGAATGTGTTCCATCACCTAGATGAGGTGATTGAATACCAGGACCATTATCCTCAATTCTCAGACTATAAAACTCATTAATATGTTTCCCAGAAACTTGAATACGAGTTGCACCAATTGCGTGTTTTCCAATATTCTGCAGTGATTCTTCAAGAAACCAACACAATTGTCTCTTAATATCAAGATTTAGCTGTTTACAATTGAACGGCTCAATTGTAACTGCGCGAATCTTGACTTTTTCAAATCCGGGTAGCTTTCGCTGAACAGCTAAACTATATACCTCATAAAGAACTTCGTGCATGGGATGAGTCAAATCTAATTTGATATCACCCTCAGAGTAAAAGAAATAGACGTCACCAATCGCTTCTTGACGTAATCGTTCACCTACTCTACGAATTTCTTGGTTTAGAGATTTCAGTTCAGCAATCACATAGGCCTGATGTAAATTACCGTCTTTAGCATTTCGCAACAAACTAGATAGCCGCTGCAGTGGCCCCGCATGAATAGCGCTAAAGACTCGTTCAATTGCCTTACGACGCTCGGCTTCTAAGATATTAGCTTCAATCAGTTTTTCTTCTTTACTACGTATTTCATTACGCTGACTACGATAATTAAATCCTAGGCGGACGGCCATTCCAGATAGCGGAAAACAAACTACCATTGGAGTGACCGGTAGCCACAACCCCCAACTAGCAACACTTAAATAACAAATACAAGAGCCAAGGATAGTAAAAACAGCCAATACAATGACACTTTTAAGAGAAGAGCGAAATGAAATACTGATAATAATTCCCGATATTCCAGACAATAGAATTAATAAATACTCTACGCTTGGCGGCAGTGTGTAGAGCAACGGGCGATCGCTCTCTACTGCGGCAATTATTTGACTCACACTGTGCGCTTCTAATTCTGAGCCGATGATGCCAATTCTAGGAATAATCGGATCTTCGCTGTTTTCAGCTTGAATCAAGTTAGATGAAGCAGCTACAGACAAAAATCTAGGAAAGTATGAATCAACGCTGCCTACAATAACAATCTTTTGCTTTAAGTGATCTGGCGATAGCGATCGATTAAAAAACTTAGAGGCCTCAATAATTTCAAATGTGTTTGAGCCAGCCTTAAAATTTAATAAGGTTTGAATTTTACTAATATTGATTTCGCGATGATAGCCGCCACTGTGACTATCAAGAATAGGAAGTGATATAAAAGAATCACCATTTTCTTGTTGAAAGATTGGAATATCAGGATTTCTAGGATGATTTTCTAACGTGTAACCCTGAGATTCAAGATACGCTCTAGCGAGCTTAAATGAAAAAGAAAATTTGAAATCGTTATTCTGCACGTCTTCGTCATCGTATGGCAGATATGCTCCTAGAAAAGTTCGGCGGATACGGCTGTCTTGATCAATAGGAACGTCGTTTAATCCAAATTGCTCTCTAACAACTGCTTCTGAAATATCCTGAGGTGGATCAATTTCCTGAGGAGGCAGTATTTTTTGCACTCCAATTAAATTGGGGTGTATCTCAAACATTTGAATCAGCTGCTCTCGACCAGGAGCGCCATCAGCTTCATTTAAGAAAATATTCAAGCCTACTGCTGCAGGATCAGCGGAAAAAATTATGTTTAACAGCTCAGCGATTTGCTGTTCAGAAAAATCGTCATCGTCGTAAACAGTACTCCGATCCAACAGAACAATGACCACTTGCTCATCAATATCTTCAGGCAAGCGATTGCGTAGTAAAAAGTCGAGCGTCAGCAGTTCTAAATTAGAAAATAAGCCCAACGACCGAGTAATGAGGATGCCGGCGATAATTGCATAGCCAATGGGCCATTTTGACGACTTTTGAGCAAGTTGACTCAGCTGACGAGCAAAATTTTTGAAAAGCAACGGTATAGACATCACTAACGCTATTCAATCAAACCCTCGTCGCGAGCTTTAAGGCAGGTAACGATGCGCAGATTACGGCCTTCTTCCTTAGCGTTTTCTGGATAGATGCCTAAAACATCGTAGATTTTGCTCCAGTAGTTGCGCACCATACTTTCTGAAACGTGCAGGTGCTTGGCGATCGCCCGATCCTGATACCCTTCCTTACAAGCTAAATCTAACGTTTCTAGCCATTCTGGTTTTAACTCTAACCCGGCTTTAAGGCTGCGAATATCGCGAGTGTGAGTGTACCCCTGCAGCGCTGCCTTAAATCGTTCA